>NZ_JAHGAP010000010.1:0-171334 GCF_030248655.1 Vibrio sp. D431a
TAGGACATCGCCAGGCTTTAGTTTTATTTTCACTTTTTCGAAAAGTGAAGACAAAAGCGGACACTTGCTTATTAAAGCGAGTGATACCACTGCGGAGTGGTAGTTCAGTTGGTTAGAATACCGGCCTGTCACGCCGGGGGTCGCGGGTTCGAGTCCCGTCCACTCCGCCACTTATTTGAGCGTCGTCTCAATAAACACGAATTACAGGGGTGTAGCTCCAATTGGCAGAGCAGCGGATTCCAAATCCGCGTGTTGGGAGTTCGAATCTCTCCACCCCTGCCATACTCTAAAGCCTCAGCAGTAATGCTGGGGCTTTTTTGCATCTGAAGAAAAGAGAATCTGACTAGTTGGAGAGCTGTCGATTCCTCTGATACCAAAGTATCGGGGGATTGAAAGTTCATATCTCCGGGATATTGGTCCACTTCACCTATCCCCCATGTTCATAACCTCTGGCTTAGGTCAGGGGCTCTTTTATTCCTAACGTATAGTTTCGGCGTCAGGTGTATGTTTATCCAACGAATATGGCATACCTTTGCTTCAGATAGTTTTATTTTCTAGTAATGTAATTATTAAATGTTGATGTATCGCTTTGCTCTTTCTGTTTTACCTTCGAATTTTCATAACGCTTTTTCTTCGTTATCGAGCACATCTGATTCACAATCTATTGAAAGGTCAGTGGTTACATTGGCTTGGATGATTACTGACTTGGTTCCTGTTATCATCATGCATTGATGCTAATAATTAGGAAGTAAGTTTATGCCACATTTTCGATTCCGTGCTGTAGAGCCACAAGCTGTTCAGGCATTATCAAAACCCCTTACGGATGAACTTCAGCCTCTAATGGACTGTCCGCGTGAGGATTTTACTTTTGAGTATATCTACACTACGTTTTTCAATGAGGGTGAGGTGAGTGCTGCATATCCTTTTGTCGAAGTGCTTTGGTTCGACCGTGGCCAGGAAGTGCAAGATGAAGTTGCCAAGCTTATTACGCAACAAGTGCGCGGTATCGCTGGTGCCGATATTGATGTTGCAGTTATCTTTTCCGCCTTATCTCCTAAAGCTTATTACGATAATGGCGAACACTACTAAAGGTTAAAGGCTATGAGGCTGAGTTTCATTGTAACTTTGGGTTTATGTTTCTCAGCTTCAGTATGTTCTACTCCTTGGGAGTCTGCGGTTAATCCTACCCGAAACTCTTCCTCCTCTATTGGTAGTTATGCTAACGGTTGTTTAGATGGTGCATTACCCTTGCCTCTCGATGGCGTTGGTTATCAAGTCTTACGTAGTAAAACGAAGCGCTACTATGGGCACCCTAAAACGATAGAGTTTATTGAAAATCTGGCGCTTAAAGCTCATCAAAATCTCAACACCACTCTGTTGATTGGTGATTTGTCTTTACCTAGAGGTGGAAGGTTCTCCTCTGGTCATTCTAGTCATCAAACCGGGTTAGATATCGATATCTGGTTAAGACTTGCTGACCAACCGCTTTCTTATAACGAATTACAACTTCCTAAGCCCATGAGTGTGGTGGATTTAAAAGGTTATTCCATACTTAATCATCGCTGGGAAGAACGGCACTTTAAGCTAATTCGGTACGCTTCAAAAAGTAAGGATGTTGCACGAATTTTTGTACATCCTGTTATTAAGGAGCAACTTTGCTTGCAAGAAAACGGCAAAGATCGTTCTTGGTTACGTAAAGTACGTCCATGGTGGGGGCATCATTACCACTTTCACGTCAGGTTGTCTTGTCCTGATTCGAGCGACTATTGTGTTGATCAAGCACCACCTCCAGTAGGCGATGGCTGCGGTGTTGAGCTTGCAAGTTGGGCCCCGAAAGCAAAACCTATTGATACCCCTCCACGGGTAAAAACAACCTCTAAGCCCAAACGAAAAAAAGTCGTTCCACCTCAATGCTTGCCGCTTATCAATCCTAATTAGTGTTACTCTTCAGGTTTATCTGTACTTGGTGATCTCTTTTATGAAACTGGAGAAACATCATACTTTTGTCTACATTGAATAGTACCAATACAAAAACTAACCCAATTAGTTTTGGGGACATATTATAGAAATCTAAATTAAACAAAGAGTTGTAGTATGGGTAAGTTGTAACTTCTCTGTTTAGAAAAAGATCTTTCGTCACGATACTCTGGTTTCTTAGCAATATGTCTGTCAGTTGGCTAAAAAGCGATAACAACGCAGACAAGTGTGTAAGGCAGGGATATGCCCTTTTCCTGTTAGAAGAGTAAATCAAGGACAAAACCATGACTATGATTTGTGCAAAAGAATTTGCAGAGTGGTTAAGACACAGATTTAGCAGTGATACTAAAGGAGTCTCTTTGACTCGAGAGGATGTGAATCACCTGACTGGGCGTCAACGCCTTGATCCGGGTTTTGTTAATGATGTGCATTATGAGCTGATGCAATATGGAATGGCTTTCGTTACTGATACGAGCCGAGAAAACTTTTATTTAATACCTGTTTCTCAAGCGGAAAATTGGCGTGAGAGACTAGAGTATCATTTTGAAAAAGAGCTGTTCTGCAATATTATCCCTATTGAAAAATCAGGTTGAGAAAAGGTTCAACTTTGATGCCAAAGTTGAACCTAATTGCTCTTATGCTAACCCTTGAATAATCACGAATTTTTCAAGCAACTGCTCTTCAGTTTCGACATGGTTCGGATCAGTGATTATGCATTTTGTAATTGGACACACTGACTGACAGGTCGGCTTTTCGTAATGCCCCTTACACTCTGTACATAGCGCTGGATCAATTTCGAAAATGCTCTCTCCCATACTGATTGCCCCATTGGGGCATTCGGGATCACACATGTCGCAGTTAATGCATTTATCAGTAATGAGCAAGGCCATGGTTACTTACCAGTCGGGTTACGGGTGTCCTGCCCTGAGTTTAGATTACGCATTAATAGGCCATATTCTAAATCTAGCTCTGCTGGTACTGGAATGAATACAAAGTGACCGTTTCCTTTCGCGTCTTCAATAGACTCTGACTTGCGGTTTTCCATTGCCTCTAGCGTGAAAACAATATTGCCTTTTGGCGTCATTAGTTCAAGGCTATCACCGACAAGAAACTTATTTTTTACTTCTACTTCAGCCATGTCACCACGACGTTTGCCAGTGAATTCACCAACAAACTGTTGAGCATCAGAGACTGAGTAACCGTAATCGTAGTTTTGGTAAGTATCGTGTGTATGACGGCGTAGGAAGCCTTCAGTGTAGCCACGGTGAGCTAGGCTTTCTAGTGTACCCATTAGGCTTTCATCGAATGGTCGACCTGCTACAGCATCATCAATTGCTTTACGATAAACTTGAGCGGTACGTGCGCAGTAGTAGAACGATTTAGTACGACCTTCAATTTTCAATGAGTGAACACCCATCTTAGTTAAGCGTTCAACGTGCTGAACCGCTCGTAGGTCTTTAGAGTTCATGATGTAAGTACCATGCTCGTCTTCGTAAGCTGCCATTTTTTCTTCTGGACGGTGTGCTTCAGAAAGTAGAACGACTTCATCTGTTGGTTTGCCGCGACCAATTGTGGTTTCAGGACGCTCGTCTTGTACTTCGACAGGCTGTGCTTCCGTCGGGTCGAATTTCTCTACGATGTCACCAGCGTCGTTTTCTTTACCCTCTTCAACTTTGTATTCCCAGCGGCATGCGTTAGTGCAAGTGCCTTGGTTAGGGTCACGTTTGTTGATATAGCCAGAAAGTAGGCAACGACCAGAATAAGCCATGCATAATGCACCGTGAACGAATACTTCAAGTTCAGTTTCAGGGCAATGCTCACGAATTTCTTCGATTTCTTCTAGAGATAGCTCGCGAGAAACGATCACACGTTCCACGCCATTCGCTGCCCAGAACTTAACGGTCGCCCAGTTTACAGCGTTCGCTTGTACAGAAAGGTGAATTGGCATTTCTGGGAAAGCTTCACGAACCATCATAATTAGGCCTGGATCTGACATGATCAATGCGTCAGGACCCATCTCTACGATTGGCTTAAGATCACGGATGAACGTTTTTAGCTTCGAGTTGTGTGGTTGAATGTTACATACCACATAAAGCTTTTTGCCTAGGGCGTGGGCTTCATCGATACCGATTTTTAGGTTCTCGTGGTTAAACTCGTTGTTACGTACGCGAAGGCTGTAGCGAGGTTGGCCAGCGTAAACTGCATCTGCCCCGTAGGCGAATGCGTAACGCATGTTTTTCAGGCTGCCCGCTGGAGATAGTAGCTCAGGCACGAATGCTTTCTCAGTTGTCATTGCTCAATTCTCTTTTATCTGATCACAAGTCAGGCCAATTCCACCTAATGGAAATGGGGCGCAAATTTTACGTCAAAATGTGAACTGTGACTAGGGTAATTGTGCTTCAGATAGAAAAACGCCCTCAAAAAAAGTGAGGGCGTTATGGTTAACCTTTATACAAAATTAAGCGTTAGGATTCGGTAAGCCGCCTAGCGCATCGTATAGGTTGGGAAGGAAAGCACTGAACTCTCCACACATTAGAGAGAAGTCTGCATCAAATCGAGCTGCTTGATCTTCACGTGGAATATCATCGTTTTGATCTTTCAATTCATCAGAGAATTTTAGACGTTTGATGCCTGCATCTTCCGTCATAATGAACTCAATACGATCTTGCCAATTAAGCGCAAGTTTCGTCACGACTTTATCCGCAGCGATGTGGTTGCGGATTTCATCAGTGGTTAGCTCTTGCTTCTTACAGCGAATCACACCACCTTCTTCAAGTACGGATTTTAGCTCAGCTTCGTCCATCATGCTGATACCTTGAGGTGTGTCACCGCTTTTCACCCACTCGGTTAGCGTAGTTTCAATCGCCACTTCTGGAATAGCAGGAACAACAGGTAGACTACCCATGGTTTTACGAAGCAATGCTAATACATCTTCTGCTTTTTTATAGCTGCTTGCATCAACAAGGATAAAACCTTCTTTTGGCATGATGAGCACGTGAGTGTGGCTGCTGCGGCTGAATGCGCGCGGCAGTAAATCCATTACGATGTCATCTTTCAGGTTGTCTTTCTCTTTCTTCTTCAGAGGACGACCTTCTTGCGCTTCCATTGCTTCTACTTTTGCATTCAATGATTCTTTGATCACAGAGGCAGGTAGCATTTTCTCTTCTTTCTTGGCGCAAATCAGAATGCGGTTTTCTGACACGTGAGTCATCATATCGCCATGTCTACCCATTGCACTGACCCAGCCAAATTTCTGTTTGTCTTGACTGCCACACGGGGTGAATCGGAATTCAGACAGCTGAGTTTCTAGTTGTTCGGCGTTAAAAGTAACCTCGCGGTTAACGCGGTATACCAGACAGTTTTTAAACCACATAAATCTTCTCTAGGCTTGATGACAAGGGACTAATCATAGGGAATTTTTGTGCTGATGTCTTAATAGAAATGAAAAATATCCGAATGAACCTCAAAAGAAAGTTATATGAAAATTTGTTTTCAAAGGTCACAAAAGTGTCATAATTGGTAGTGATAATGCTTATGCATAGAGAGGCGCTTTGTCTCTTAAATTCATTAGCTCAACGAACATAAGGTTACTCAATTATGTCTAGAAGGATTCTGGTTGTTGAAGACGAAGCTCCTATTCGCGAAATGCTGTGCTTCGTACTTGAGCAGAAAGGTTACCAAGCGGTAGAAGCGGAAGATTACGATACTGCAGTAACCAAACTGGCTGAACCCTTCCCTGATTTAGTTTTACTGGATTGGATGTTACCAGGCGGTAGTGGCATTAACTTCATCAAACATATGAAGCGAGAGGAATTAACGCGCAACATTCCAGTTGTGATGCTTACCGCTCGTGGTGAAGAAGAAGATAAAGTGCGCGGTTTAGAAGTCGGTGCGGATGACTACATTACTAAGCCATTCTCTCCTAAAGAGTTGGTTGCACGCCTAAAAGCGGTGATTCGTCGCGTTACCCCTACTGCACTAGAAGATGTAATTGATGTACAGGGATTGAAGCTTGACCCTGTATCGCACCGTGTTACGGCTAATGATGCGCCATTAGACATGGGCCCTACAGAATTTAAGATGCTTCATTTTTTCATGACGCATCAAGAACGCGTATACAGCCGTGAGCAGCTATTAAACAATGTTTGGGGCACTAACGTGTATGTCGAAGACCGTACGGTTGATGTTCACATTCGCCGCCTGCGTAAAGCATTGGAAGCTGCAGGGCATGATAAGCTGATCCAAACTGTTCGTGGTGCTGGATACCGCTTCTCGACGAAGGCATAAATTAACACGCAGCTTATCGGTACCATTTCTGGAGTTATGAGTGGTTGAAAGATTAACGTGGAAAAAGCTGGCTTGGGAGCTGGCTTTTTTTTACACCCCATGGGTGATAGTAGGTTGGATATTCGGTTATATGCCGTGGTTGCTTTTGGCTGCTACGGCATTGCAGCTTGTGTGGCATTTGCATAACCAAGTACGTTTATCTTCTTGGTTATGGGATGAAAAACGCCTCACGCCACCATCTGGTAGCGGTAACTGGGAATCTTTGTTCAATGGGTTGTATCGCTTACAACAGCGCCAACGCCGCAAACGAAAAGAGCTTACTAATCTTATTCGTCGATTCCGAAATGGTGCAGAATCGCTACCCGATGCGGTAGTGGTATTCCGTGCTGAAGGCAATATTGTTTGGTGCAACAAGCTGGCTCAGCACTTACTGGGCTTCCATTGGCCAGAAGATTCAGGTCAACCTATCTCCAATCTCATTCGTACACCTGATTTTATCAAGTACCTCAACAAGAAAGACTTTTCAGAGCCATTAGAAATGCGTTCACCACTCAATGTCGAACGCATGCTAGAACTACGTATCGTACCGTATACCGAAGGTGAACATTTGATGGTGGTGCGTGATGTTAGCCAGTTAAAACAACTTGAGGGAATGCGTCGCAACTTCTTTGCCAACGTATCTCATGAACTGCGTACACCAATGACGGTGCTACAAGGTTATCTTGAGATGACAGAAGATCCTGATATGGTCGTGGGTCCTATGTGGAGCAAAGCTCATGGTGTCATGACGGAGCAGCTTAACCGCATGAACAGTTTGGTGAACCAACTACTGACACTATCTAAAATTGAAGCGGCACCTATGCATGAGCTTGAGGAAGTCGTGAATGTGCCCGCGATGCTTGAAGTGTTAGAAAAAGAGGCGGTTAGCCTTAGTGGGGACAACCAACATAAATTGAAATTTGATGTTGATGCTAGCCTACGCGTGCTGGGCGATGATGACCAGTTACGTAGTGCTATCTCTAACCTCGTTTATAATGCCGTCAAATACACACCGCCTGGTGCGAACATTAATGTTCGTTGGTTCCAGACCTCTCAAGGCGCATGCTTAGAGGTGGAAGATAGTGGTGATGGTATTGAACCTCAGCACCTCCACCGACTTACTGAGCGTTTTTATCGAGTGGATAAAGCAAGATCACGTGATACTGGTGGAAGTGGTTTAGGGCTTGCCATTGTAAAACACGCGCTGAGTCACCATGACTCTCATTTAGAAATTCACAGTGAAGTAGGCGTGGGTAGTAAGTTTTCTTTCGTATTGCCTGAGCGTTTGGTGGTGAAATAATGGCTTTACGATTAGCAAAAACATTCAGTTTATTCGCGCTTGTTTGTTCTTTTATGGCTGCCGCTCAAGATAAACCATTGCCGAGTTATCATAAAACGACGGGGATTGTCGGGAACTTGCTCTCTGTTGGCTCCGATACACTTGCGGGTATGACAACGCTTTGGGTTGAAGAGTTTAAATCCATTTACCCGAATATTAATGCGCAAGTCCAAGCGTCTGGCTCTTCTACTGCCCCTCCAGCATTGACCGAACAAACAGCTCAGTTTGGTCCCATGAGTCGCCCTATGCGTTTAAGAGAGATAGAAGCGTTTGAACGTGAACATGGCTACAAGCCAACGGCGCTTAGGGTAGCCATCGATGCAATCGGTATTTTTGTTCATCAAGATAATCCAATTCAAGGTCTTAACTTTAGTCAATTAGATGCTTTGTTTTCTGCCACGCTACGCTGTGGCGAAAGTCAATTTGTAACAAACTGGCAGCAACTCGGTCTTGAATCACAGTGGGCAAAGCGAAACGTACAGTTGTTTGGTCGTAACTCCGTTTCTGGAACTTATGGTTACTTCAAAAGTAATGCCTTGTGTGGCGGCGATTTCAAGACTCGAGTTAACGAGCAGCCAGGCTCCGCGTCAGTAGTGCAAGCTGTAGCGTCAACCATCAGTGGAATTGGTTATTCCGGTGTTGGTTATCGAGTGGCAGGCGTGCGCTTAGTCCCTGTGGCTAAAATGGGAAATGACTACGTGACTCCAACGCGAGAACATATTGTTAGTGGTAAGTACCCACTATCACGTTACTTATATGTTTACGTGAATAAGCACCCTGATTACCCATTAACACCAATTGAAGCTGAGTTTATTCGCTTTATCTTTTCTGCTCAGGGACAAGCGTTGGTTGAGAAAGATGGTTATGTGCCCATTACGGCAGACTTTGCAGAAGAAGAGTTAAAAAAAGTCGGCCTGTAAGCCGACTTTTTATTTAGGTATGGACAGTACGAGATCAGAAAGTGAGTGTCCACTTCGCGCTGTCCCAACGTTCTTGTTCTTCCTGTAAATCCGCGTGAAGTAATTTATTGTTTTCTAGCCATGCTTCATCTGTGCATGTGAGAATCCATTCGTCATTTTTGATAGATAAGGTGATATCAGGCAATGGATCTTCATTACGCTGCCCATTTAATACGATAGAAAGTCGTAATATTTTGATGAGGCTTATAACGTCACTCTGTTTATAGAGGTTGAAATCTGGTAGTTCTTGCAATTTGAGCGCTTTACGCTGGAAGCGAGCTAATGTTGCAAGCACTAATTGCTGCTCACGGTTGAAGCCTTGTAGGGTGGAGTGCAACAGAATATAAAAAGAGTGGCGATGGAAACTACGCAAGTTAATACTTAATCCGACTTCATGAAGCAACGCTGCCCACTCTAGTAAGTCAAATAACTCACTCTTTTTCTTAATGCCTAGTTCAGAGCGTACCTGACATAACATCTCACGTGCATGCCCCTTAACACGAGCGGCATGCTCTAAGTCGACCCGGTGCTTGTTGGCTAAATTTTCTGTGGTGCGCATGCGAATATCGGAGCGCGCAAAACGCTCTTCCATTTCGTACAACAGGCCTTCGCGCAGAGCACCATCGGAGAAAAACATCTGCTCAATGCGAAGCGCTTTGAAAATCGCGGACAAAATCGCTACGCCTGCTGCGAATACGGGTTTACGTTCTTCTGTTAGACCAGTCAGTTCAATATCTTCAATTGAATCAAATTTACACAGAGTTTCGATAAGTGTATCCAGTCGACTCGCTGTGATCAGGCCATCTTCAAAACCTAATCCTACTAGCACTTCTTGAATCGCTTTGATGGTTCCTGATGAGCCGAGAGCAATATCCCAGCCCTTTTTACGATATGTTGAGGCGATGGACTCGAGTTTTTGTTCGGCCGCTAACATCGCCTTACTGAAGTTTTTGCCTGACAGTTTGCCGTTTTTAAAGTATTGCTCTGTAAAACTGACGCATCCCATCTGTTTACTGTTGAGAAGCTCAGGCTCAAATTCTTGTCCAATAATCATCTCGGTACTGCCACCTCCGATATCGATGACTAGTTTGGAGTTGGATTCTACTTGAGTGTGCGCGACACCTAAGTAAATCAGGCGGGCTTCTTCTTCTCCAGGGATAATTTCTATTGGGAAAGGCATCACTTCTTTTGCACGCTCGATGAAAAGGTGGGCATTTTTAGCGCGTCTTAGTGTGTGTGTGGCGGCGATACGTACATTTGACTCATCAAGCCCTTGCAACCTTTCAGCGAACATGGCTAAGCATTCTAGCGCACGCTCCATTGCGGCGTGACTTAAGTTCAATTCACTGTCGAGTCCTGATGCTAAGCGAACACGTTGTTTATGACGACTAACCAGTTGTAGGTCACTGCCAACAACTTTGGCCACCACCATATGGAAACTGTTTGAGCCGAGGTCTATCGCGGCAATGTAGCGAGTATCTTGTTCAAGTATTTGAGGCATCTGAATTTTGTTTTCTAGTTTGCTTTTCTATATTTTTAAGATAGTCATAGATAGCGATTTGAGAGCGAACTTTTTTGCGATTACCTCGTGGTACGTAAGCGTTACTCATTTCTTTATCTATTAAACGAGCCTTTACTGTATCGGTAAAATGGATATTCGTTATATCAATAATTCTCTGTTTCAAACGTGGATCACGGACTGGTACTGCTACCTCGATACGGTGATCAATATTTCTTGTCATCCAGTCTGCGGAGGAGATATAAACTTGCGGATCGCCATCATTGTGGGTGATCACCACGCGAGGGTGCTCAAGAAAGCGGTCAACAATACTGATGATGCGAATATTGTCGCTGATCCCCTCAATGCCCGGTACTAATGAGCACATACCTCGAATGATCATGTTTATTTTTACACCGGAAGTACTTGCTCCATAAAGCTTATTGACGATGCCTTTATCGACTAGGTTATTGACCTTGATCGTAAGAGCGGCTTTTTTCCCTAGCTTGGCATTCGCAATTTCATTATCAATTAAGCGGTAGATTTGGGTTCGAGAATTACGAGGAGATACCATAAGGTGATTGAACTTCACTGGTCGGTATGGATTCTCAATGTAACCGAAGACATTACGGACTTCATTAGTGATTTCTTGATCTGCCGTAAGCAGGGAGAAGTCGGTATAAATTCGTGCCGTCTTCTCATGGAAGTTGCCTGTGCCGATGTGTGCGTAGCGAATAATTTCTTCACCTTCGCGGCGGCTAATCATCAGTAGCTTTGAGTGAATCTTAAGACCAGGCGCACCAAAGATGACGTGCACACCCGCTTCAGTTAATACTTTTGACCATTCGATATTGGCTTCCTCATCAAAGCGAGCTTGCAGTTCGACGACCACAGTGACATTTTTGCCGTTGTGCACCGCATCAATTAAAGAGTTCATCAAGCGAGAATCTTTCGCGACGCGATAAATGTTAATCTTGATACTAAGTACTTTGGGATCGAAGGAGGCTTGGCGCACTAACTCACTAATGTGGTCAAAAGTGTGGTAGGGATAATAGAGCAGAATATCTTTCGCTTTAATCGCGTCAAAGCTGTTGGCATAACCTTCGAAATCGGCACATTTCATTGGCGGGAGAGGTTTATTTTCAAGATATTCTCGTCCAACATTTGGAAAGCCGATGAAGTCTTTAAAGTTGTGATAGCGTCCGCCGGGGATAAGGTTATCGTAGTTAGAGATATTAAGTTTGTTACACAGAAACTCTAACATTTGAGGCGGCATATCGCGTTCGTAGACGAAGCGAACGGGCTTTGCTGTCAGTCGCTGATTGACACCCTCTGACATTTGTTCAAGCAAGCTGTACTCGATTTCATTGCGTAAATCGTATTCAGCGTCACGCGTCATTTTCATCGCATAGCCGCTAAGCTCATCATAATCAAAAAAGCCTTTGAACAGCTCGTCCAAACAGTGGCGGATAATATTATCAAGTAAGATGATGGTTTTTCGACGCTTTCCTTTCTGTTCTGGTACCATCACAAAGCGGGGAAGGTGATCGGTCGGAATTTCGATCAGAGCGTACTGGTAATGTTCTTCTTTACGCAGTTCTACGGCGATGTAAGCGTACTCGTCTTTGAGAAATTGCAGAACATCGATCTCGTCTTTCATTAGGAGGGGAGTGATATGCGGCATTACCTCTCTACGGAAGTATTTCGCGATCCACTTTTGTTGCGATTCATCCAGTTGTTGCTCGTTGACCAAGAAAATGCGACGTCGCGCCATTTCTCGAATCAACTCGCTGTAAAGCTCATCAAATTGTTCGTTAAGCTTTAGTGCTTTCGACTGCATTTTGGTTAACAGTCGTTTAGGGCTATCACTGCCACCGCGCTCTTGGCTGATTAGGATTCTGCGCTTCACGTCCGCAAAGCGTACTTTGTAAAATTCATCTAAATTGTTGGAAAAGATCCCAAGAAAGCGAATACGTTCGATCAAAGGGACGGTTTTATCGGCAGCTTCTTGTAATACTCGTTCGTTGAAAGACAACCAACTCAGTTCTTTTTCTATATATAGTTTTTCTGCGCTCATAACCTTACCTAGCCAAAAGTGAAGTATTACGTACTCATCTTGGAAAAATGGATGAGTGAGAACATTATGAGATTTTCATTACAGATTTATTTCATACCACGCATTGCATAAGAGTTGTATTCTTTTCAGGTGTTTAATGTGATCTGTAATATAATTGTCATCTTAACGACATATTCTAGTACTAAGTCAAAAAAGGTAGAGATTTAAATGGCACAAGCCGAGTTTTCATTGCAGGAAAAAGATAAGAAACGACTGATAAAAGATCGTTTAGTTCGACTTGCAGTGACATCTGGTGGTGTCGGCGTACTCGCGGCGCTTATTTTGATCTTTGTCTACCTCGCCATGGTGATCATTCCGCTTTTTTCTGATGCGGAGATCAAAACCAACCAAGCCATTCGAGCCACTCATATTGAAACACCACTTGCGATTTCAGTGGATGATTACGCTCAGCTCGCGTTCGTTCTAACCCAAAGTGGTGAGATTCAATATTTGTCGATGGACGATCCTACGAAACCTGCGGTGTATACACAGCAAATCGCCCAGAAACCCGTTGCTTTCTCTCAATCTGCTCCTGGGCTAGGTTGGTATGGATTTGTTGATGGGCAGGGTAAAGCGAACCTTTTCAAGCCAGAATTTAATGCTACATTGAGAGAAAATACACGTCCTCCGGAAGTGATTGAGCTAGACACCAGCATGGATCTGACACTAAGTACGCCTCAAGATCCTGTGACTCAGTTTGTATTTGCAGCTTCGACGCCCTTACCAACGGTTGTTTGGCAGACGCAAAGTGGTGAAGTGAAAGCTCGCTGGCAAGTGGCTTCGTCTTTGGGTACGTCTCCTACAACGATCGATTTTACGTTCTCTTCAGGCTTTAATACGCCTCAGCAAATGTTGTTGACACCTGACGGTGAAACGCTTTATTTGCGCGATGGCTCTGAGTTGATCGTGTTAAAGAAAACCGCACGTAAATTTGCTGTGCGAGAGGTGGTCGATCTCACTCAAGGTGATAAGAAGCATTCCGTTCGTACGATAGACTTATTGGCTGGTGCTTACTCGCTTTTGGTGACGCACAACGATGGTCGGGTGTCGCAATGGTTTGATACGCTGCAAGAAGAAAAACGCACGTTAACGCATATTCGTGATTTTAAATTGGCATCAGAGCTTAAGTATTTGTTGCCGGATTCTCATCGAAAAGGATTTTATAGCTTTTACACCAACGGCACGTTGCAAAGCCATTATACAACCAGTGAAAAACTGGTGTTGTTTAAGCGTGCGTACCATCAAGCGCCCGCAATCGCAGCAATGTCTAACAATGAACGCTACTTAATCACTTGGCAAAATAATGCGTTAAATGTTGCGGAAGTGGACAATGCCTATCCGGAAGTTTCATTGTCTTCATTATGGCAAGAAGTGTGGTACGAAGGGTATCCTGAGCCTGAATTTGTGTGGCAATCGACTTCGGCGAGCGATAACTTTGAGGCTAAGTTCAGCCTAGTACCTATTGCGTTTGGAACGATAAAAGCGGCGATGTTTGCGATGCTGTTTTCAGTACCGCTCGCAGTGCTAGGTGCTATTTATACGGCTTACTTTATGTCGCCACGCATGCGTCGTGTAGTAAAACCGTCGATTGAGCTAATGGAAGCACTGCCGACGGTGATCATAGGTTTCCTCGCGGGATTGTGGTTCGCGCCTATTGTCGAAGATCATTTGATTACGATCGTCGTTATGCTGTTTGTTTTGCCCTTGAGCACCATGATTATGGGCGGGCTATGGGCATTAATACCGCAACCTTTGCGGAATCGTCTGCCTAATGGTTGGCATGCTTTAGTGCTCATGCCTGTCATATTGGTACTGATTGGGCTTGGAGTGTGGATTTCGCCTACGATTGAGCAGACGTTCTTTGGTGGCGATATGCGCTTATTCTTAACCGAGCATGGTATTGGTTACGATCAACGCAATGCATTGGTGGTGGGGTTAGCGATGGGGTTTGCTGTTATCCCGACGATTTTTACCATTGCCGAAGATGCCATTTTCTCTGTACCGAAGCATTTATCGGATGGCTCTTTGGCATTAGGGGCCACGCCTTGGCAAACTTTAATCTATGTTGTCTTGCTTACTGCAAGCCCAGGTATTTTTTCTGCCATTATGATGGGCCTGGGACGCGCTGTTGGCGAAACCATGATTGTATTAATGGCAACGGGCAATACGCCATTAATGGATTGGAATATTTTGGAAGGATTGCGCAGCCTGTCGGCGACCATCGCCGTTGAGTTGCCAGAGTCGGAAGTTGGAAGTTCGCATTATCGCCTGCTGTTCCTAGCTGCATTGATTTTATTTGTGTTTACGTTTGCAGTAAACGCGCTTGCGGAGTGGGTTCGTCAGAGACTGAGAGATAAGTACCGTGCGTTGTAATAATGGTTTGAATAAAGAGCGAGTAATAACGTGTTAAATTGGATTCGTTCTGGCGCACCGTGGATATGGCTAACAGGCGGTGCAGTCAGCATCAGTTTGTTGTCGGTATTAGGGTTGTTACTCCTTATCGGCTGGAAAGGCCTGACTTACTTTTGGCCAGCGCCTTTGTATCAGTGGAATGTTGCAGCGCTGACTCCTGTACAAGGCGAAGTGCTACATGAAAATACTATTCTGATTGGTCAAGTGTATGAGCGCAGCTTTGTACCGAAGAGTTATTTGCCTGAAAGCGCAGCACAACAGTTAGAAGAGGATGAAGATTTTGCCACGCGACTCAACATCAAAATCGCTAACCGAGAGTTGTATCCCGCCGATTTTATCTCCGTATTGCAAATGCAGTTGGATGAGCCCACGATGCCAAAAGAGTGGGCGGTGATAGAGCGCAGTAGCGGTGGTTATTTCTTTGGTAAGCTGGTGGCGTTTCAAGATGGTGATAATATATACACCAGTGATATTCAATCGGTACTAAATAAAAAGCTTGATGATGCAGAAACTCTGCGCCATGAGATTGATTCTTTGGTGGTCGATCAGCTTAAAGAGCTTGGTTGGAAGCTAGAGCAGTTGCGATTAGAAAAGCGCAAGCATGAATTGAATGACACGCTGACAGAAAGCTTCTTAAACGAAAACCTGACGAAAAAAGAGCAGATAGAAAAAGCGCTTGCGACGTTAGATTTGCAACTTGATGGTTTACGACTTCAGCTCTCTGACTATGCCTTGATTGTCGAGGATATGACGGGGTCACAAGTATCGATTCCGCTCGAAGACATTTTGGACTACTGGTATCCAAACCAAATGTCACTGCCTGATAAAGTCATGCATTGGGGAAAACAGGTTTGGAAGTTTTTATCTGAAGATCCAAGAGAGTCTAACTCCGAAGGAGGCGTGTTCCCTGCGATATTTGGTACGGTTTTCTTAGTACTCATCATGTCGATCATTGTGATGCCACTCGGGGTGATCGCCGCTATCTATCTACATGAATACGCTAAGAATAACGCTCTAACCAGAGTTATTCGTATTGCGGTTATAAACCTAGCGGGTGTTCCATCGATTGTTTATGGCGTGTTTGGTTTAGGTTTCTTCGTTTATACGATTGGTGCCTCTATCGACAACGTATTCTATGCGGAGAAGCTACCGGCACCAACCTTTGGTACGCCGGGTTTGTTATGGTCAGCACTAACTCTTGCCGTGCTGACGCTTCCAGTTGTGATTGTGACGACAGAAGAAGGTTTAACTCGAATTCCGAGCTCCGTACGACATGGCTCTCTGGCACTTGGTGCAACTCAGTTCGAAACGCTATGGCGCGTGGTTTTGCCTATGGCGACGCCAGCTATTATCACAGGTTTGATCCTTGCGATTGCGCGTGCAGCTGGCGAAGTAGCGCCACTGATGCTGGTGGGGGTCGTGAAATTGGCATCCAGTTTACCGGTTGACGGACAATTCCCTTATGTGCATTTGGATAGAAAGTTCATGCATTTAGGTTTTCACATTTACGATGTTGGCTTTCAAACCTCCAACATCGAAGCGGCGCGACCATTAGTTTATGCTACCTCTTTCTTACTCGTGACAGTGATTGTCGGGCTAAACTTAACAGCAATCAGTATTCGCAATAATTTACGAGAAAAATACAGAACGTTAGGACAAGATTAAGTATGTTTAATTTTGATAGTACATTAGGTTATGAGCCACCATTGGATGTTCATAATTTAACGGATGAACAAACAGCCATCTCAATCGAGAACCTTAATCTGTTCTATGGTCAAACTCAGGCGCTGCATGATATTTCGATGCGAATTCCCAAAGGGCGAGTCACCGCTTTTATCGGTCCTTCAGGGTGTGGAAAGTCGACGTTATTACGTTGCATCAATCGCATGAACGACTTAGTGGAAGGGTGTCGAGTCACAGGTAAAGTGCGTCTCCACGGCAAGAATGTTTATCATCCTAATGTCGATGTTGCGACACTTCGACGCCGAGTGGGGATGGTGTTTCAAAGACCCAATCCATTTCCTAAGTCAATTTATGAAAACGTAGTTTATGGCTTACGCTTACAAGGTGTAAAAAACAGCCGCAGTTTAGATGACGCAGTGGAGCGATCCTTGCGCTCGGCGGCGTTGTGGGATGAGGTAAAAGACCGCTTGCATGAGAACGCATTTGGCTTATCTGGTGGTCAGCAACAGCGCTTGGTCATTGCGCGGGCGGTGGCGATTGAGCCGGAAGTCCTGTTATTGGACGAGCCAACATCAGCGTTGGATCCAATCTCAACTTTAACCATTGAAGAGCTTATCAATGAGCTGAAGACTCAATATACTGTGGTTATCGTTACCCATAACATGCAACAAGCGGCGAGAGTGAGCGATCATACTGCATTCATTCATATGGGGAAGTTAATTGAATACTCTGACGCGGACTCGATCTTCACTTCGCCAATGAAGAAACAGACCGAAGATTACATTACGGGTCGCTACGGTTAAGTCGCGACTCTATACGGAATAAGGAACATCATGCACTTTGGACGTCATATTTCAGGACAATTTAACGTAGAGCTAGAATCGATTCGTACTCATGTATTAACCATGGGAGGCTTGGTAGAGCAGCAGCTTTCGTATGCTATTCAAGCCTTGCATAAAGAAGACATCGAACTGGCGCGTAAGGTTGTGCGTGACGATCATAAAGTGAATGCGATGGAAGTCTCGATCGATGACGCCTGTACACGCATTATTGCTAAGCGTCAGCCAACGGCAAAAGACTTGCGCTTAATCATGGCTATCATCAAAACGATCACGGATTTAGAACGCATCGGTGATGTGGCGACACGCATTGCTTACGTTGCCATTGAAAGCCCATCATCAAAAGAACGACAATTCCAAGTGTCGTTAGAGCCTCTCTGCCGTCAGGCAATTAATATGCTGCATCAGGTTTTAGATGCGTTTGCCCGCATGGATGTAGAAGCGGCAGCAGAGGTGCATAAACAAGATGACAAACTAGACGCCGAGTATGAAGCGGTGATTCGTCAGTTGATGACTTACATGATGGAAGATCCAAAAAATATCCCTAATATTCTGCAAGTGATGTGGTCGGCGCGCGCGATTGAACGCGTGGGGGACCGCTGCCAGAACATCTGTGAATACATTATTTACTTCGTGAAAGGGAAAGATGTACGCCATCTAGGTGATCAAAGTATTGATGACGTACTGAAGTAACTGACTTCAATAAATAGACCAGCTTTTAGGCTGGTCTATTTATTAGAGAGAAGGAAAGCACGTCAATATTTATCAGGAACGAAGGTCTGATCATCAATGGGCGCTCTGACGTAACCTTCTTTATTGAGTTCAGGTAATTCGATGGGTGAGTACTCAAGTGCTTTGTAATCAATCTGGCTTAGTAAATGACTGATACAGTTCAAGCGCGCTTTCTTTTTGTCATCTGAAGGGACGACCCACCAAGGGCAGCTTTTCGTGTCTGTATAGGCAAACATCTTATCTTTTGCTTCCGAATACTCCGCCCAGCGATGACGTGACTCCAAATCCATGGGGCTGAATTTCCAACGTTTGATCGGCGTATTAATTCGACCTAGAAAACGTTTTTCCTGCTCTTCGTCTGAAACCGAAAACCAATACTTAATCAGAATAATCCCAGAGCGTTGCAACATTCTCTCGAATTCAGGGCAAGAGCGTAAAAACTCCTCGTATTCGTCTGGAGTACAGAACCCCATGACTTTTTCGACACCTGCTCGGTTATACCAACTTCGGTCAAATAAAACGATTTCACCAGCAGATGGTAAATGAGCGACGTAACGTTGGAAGTACCATTGCGTTTTTTCTTTTTCGGTCGGTGCAGGCAGAGCCACTACGCGACAAACACGCGGGTTTAGCTTTTCTGTAATTCGCTTTATCACTCCGCCTTTGCCCGCAGCATCACGGCCTTCAAACAGAACAACCACTTTTAACCCTTTGTGTTTGACCCACTCTTGAAGTTTTACGAGCTCAACTTGAAGGTTTTTGAGCTCCTTTTCGTATTCCTTTTTCTTCAATTTAGACATACACCTTTCCTCACTCCTTGATAAACAATATGTTAGCACTCAAAAGCTATGCGCGTGAGGTTACGGTGGTCTATTTGAGAGTTGCTACGACATCGGTTATGGCTTGTGTACTTGTGATGGGGATTAAAAAATCATCGACATCGGATGCGCCCATTTTGCTTTGTTCAGCAACAAAGGTCATTTGGCTAGGGCGTGTGGTTTTGCCTGACAGATGGATTTCAGGAACTTGAGTGTCTTCTACTAACGCACGTACGTTACTCGCATTAACGCCAGCCCCCGCCATGATTGCTATGCGTCTTTGGGCTTGCTTAACCAAAGCTCTAAGCACATCGATCCCTTGTGGTGCTGAAGGCGCAAGACCGGAGGTTAAAATACGTTCACAACCTAAGCTGATCACTTCTTCCAAAGTTTTTTCAGCGTCACGACACTGGTCAAAGGCACGATGGAAGGTCACGCCTAAGCCAAGCGCTTGAGCAAATTCACACAGCGCAGCCGCGTAAGGCATATGAATATCACCGTCTTGAGTGAGCACGCCGAACACGACACCGCTCAAGCCTGATTGGTGAGCCGCTTCAATATCCCAACGCATCATTTCGATCTCTTCTTCATTGTAGAAGAAGTCACCTTGGCGTGGGCGGATCATGGCATAAACTGGAACACTCGAAAGCTTAGCCGCTTGCTGCATAAAACCATAACTGGGTGTTAGTCCGCCTAAAGCCAAAGAGGAGCAAAGTTCAATCCGAGTGGCGCCGCCAGCAATGGCGTAGTGCAGAGATTCAATATTATCAATACAGACTTCTAGGTGAGTAACCACGTTCATTCATCCTGCTAACGTTACAAATAAGTGTTGTGGCTAAGATATTAACAGGGCCAGTAAGCAGAATCTGTATGGAGGAGATGATAAATAGAGGTAAAGTTTACGCTAAAGCGTTACCTCATTTTGGCGGTTTATCTGAAGGAAAAAGAAAGCCCAGAGCAGAGGCTCTGGGCTTTGATAGGACTTTACTTAGACTGATTGGCGTTTGCGGTTTTCCGCATTAGCTTATTGCTTTATATACATCCAACCATCACACCCGTTGAGCTAGGGTGAAGGTCTATTATTTTTTGCCTAGGTCAGCTGCGTGCTCAGATAGGAACGCTGCAACACCTTTTGGAGATGCGTCCATACCTGCTTTACCTTCTTCCCATTGTGCAGGACATACTTCGCCGTGCTTCTGGTGGAAGTTAAGAGCGTCAACCATGCGTAGCATTTCGTCGATGTTACGGCCTAGTGGTAGGTCGTTAACTACTTGGTGACGTACAACGCCTGCTTCGTCGATTAGGAAAGAACCACGGAAAGCAACGCCTGCTTCTGGGTGCTCAACGTCGTAAGCTTTACAGATTTCGTGCTTAACGTCAGCAACTAGTGGGTACTTAACTTGACCGATACCGCCATCTTCGATAGCAGTGTTACGCCATGCGTTGTGAGAGAACTGAGAATCGATAGAAACACCGATTACTTCAACACCTTTAGCTTGGAAGTCAGCTAGACGGTTGTCGAATGCGATTAGCTCAGATGGGCAAACGAAAGTGAAATCTAGTGGGTAGAAGAATACTACTGCTTTCTTACCTTTAGTGAACTCTGCAAAGTTGAAGTTTTCAACGATTTCACCGTTACCTAGAACAGCTGCTGCAGTAAAATCAGGGGCTTGACGACCTACTAGTACCATTTTTTTGCTCCTAAAAAGTATGGTTAGCTCCAAACCGAATTCAGTTGTGTCGGTTTGGTTCGTGTTTGTACGAGACAAACTATAGTACAGATTGTAGTATTGAAAAAAGCGAAATAAATAGATTGAGTTAATCGAAAAAAACGATAATAACAAAACTCTTAACTCGATCACTGGAACGGCGGTAGATACAAATACAATTATGAATAAATGGCCCAGTTTGAAGCAGTTACACTATTTAGTCACACTGCATGAAACAAGACATTTTAGTGACGCTGCAGAGCGTTGTTTTGTCAGTCAGTCGACTTTAAGTAAGGGTATTCAAAACTTAGAGGAATTGATAGGTTGTCCCTTATATGAAAAGAAAGATAAGAAAAGTCCACTGGTTTTTACCCAAACAGGAGAAATGGTAGTAAAGCAGGGGCGAGAGCTGTTAGCAAAAGGGCAAGATTTGGTCGAGCTTGGACGTATGTGCCAAGGCGACGATATGCAAGGCCAGCTAAAAGTAGGATGTATACCAACAATTGCTCCGTTTTTACTGTGTGATTTGGTACAAGAGGTGAACTACCGTTTTCCACAACTGAATCTTTTATTAAGAGAAGACACGACGACAAACTTACTTCAAGCGCTCAGACATGGTGAGCTGGATGTGCTTATTTTAGCGTTACCAGTCGAAATTGATGGGATGGAAAGCCGAGTAGTGGGTAAGGATCCGTTTCGAATGGTTATAAGCGCTAATCAAGCCCAATCGGTCCCTGTGCCGATTCGTTACGCGGATTTACCTGACGAATCCGTCTTTCTACTAGAGAAAGAACATTGCTTAACGGAACATGCGGTATCAGCGTGTAAATTAACAGACAAAGAAAAAATCAATCCGTTTACGGCAACCAGCCTCCATACACTGGTGCAAATGGTTGCGAATGGTTTGGGAACAACGTTCATTCCTCAAATGGCTATCGACCATGGCTTGCTGCATAACCAGAATTTAGTCGTGATCGATCCTCCTGGTAAACAAGCTTATCGCGAAATCGGCTTAGTTTGGCGTCCGAGCTCGTCAAGAACGAAAACATTTAATCAACTTGCAGAAGTCGTTTCAGAGCTGCTTTAGCTATTAGTATTAGCCCTTACTTCTCCATTATTTATCTAAAAGCGCACTGGAAACAGTGCGCTTTCTAGTATTTTATTCTGTTGGTAAACTTTGACTTGTAAAATTTTACAGCTCTTCTTTGATGAAGCTTTCATAAAATAGTGAAATTTCACAATGTTAATTTTACACAAAGCCCTGCATACCTTGTTTGACCCCTGTTTAAATACATCTCTTCAGCCCTTGTGAATACAAGGTGTTTGTTTACCAGTCTATATTCATACGCTTGTTTGAAATGATAAAACGACTTTAAATTTAATGTAATTTTATTACGTAATAACTTACAAAATAAGGCGCTTGATAGATGGTTTTTACCTTGCGGAATAAAACTTTGAATTTTCTGTTTTGTTTATATTGGGGGTTTCACTAAACCCCTTGTTGATATAGCTTATTTAAAGGCCGATACGACTTATGTCTAGATTGAAAATACACGTAGCATTACGCAATCTATCGGCATGGCTAGACGAGTTGAACACAAAGTTAAAGGATGTAATTTGTTGTTCATAACTTACAAATGTAGCTTTACGCTGACTGCCCAAGATTGATAAAGCACGTTAAGGATGAATGATTATGCTTGCTCAGACAGAACAAAAAACACAACAACTAAAGCAAACCCAAGGCATGCTTGAGGTGAATGGAGTCGTTGCTCCAGAACATCAAGCAATTTTCCCTGTTGAAGCCCAAACCTTTTTATCTCTACTGTGTGAAAAATTTGCCGGACGTGTTGAACAGTTGCTGGAAGCAAGAGAAGAGAAGCAATCACGTATTGATGCTGGTGAGCTACCAGATTTTCTACCAGAGACACAAGACATCCGTGAAGGAAGTTGGAAGATCCTAGGAATCCCACAAGATCTGCAAGATCGCCGTGTGGAGATTACCGGACCAACTGACCGCAAGATGGTGATTAACGCACTGAATGCGAATGTAAAAGTGTTCATGGCAGACTTCGAAGATTCAATGTCTCCTGCATGGAGTAAAGTGCTAGATGGTCAAATTAACTTGCGCGATGCTGTTAATGGCACCATCAGTTACACCAATCCTGGCAATGGCAAACATTATCAGCTGGAAGATGACCCAGCGGTGTTGATCTGCCGTGTTCGCGGCCTTCATTTAAAAGAAAAACACGTTACGTGGCACGGTCAGATCATTCCTGGTGCGCTATTCGATTTCGCTCTGTATTTCTATAACAACTACAAAGCGTTACTTCAAAAAGGCAGCGGCCCTTATTTCTACCTTCCAAAACTGCAATCGCATCACGAAGCGAAGTGGTGGAGCGAAGTGTTCCATTTCACGGAAGACTATTTCGGTTTGGATACAGGCACGATCAAAGCGACTGTGCTGATTGAAACCTTACCAGCGGTATTTGAAATGGACGAGATTCTGTTCTCGCTTAAAGAACACATCGTTGGTTTGAACTGTGGTCGCTGGGATTACATCTTTAGCTACATCAAAACATTGAAAAAACACTCAGACCGAGTACTGCCAGATCGCCAAGTGGTAACGATGGACAAGCCATTCTTAAACGCTTACTCGCGATTATTGGTACGTACTTGCCATAAACGAGGTGCTTTCGCGATGGGAGGAATGGCCGCATTTATCCCAGCTAAAGACCCGAAAGAGAATCAAAAAGTATTAGACAAGATCCAGACTGACAAATCGTTAGAAGCTAACAACGGCCACGACGGTACTTGGGTGGCTCATCCAGGTTTGGCTGACACTGCTATGGAAGTCTTTAGTGCTGTGCTGGGTGAACGCACCAACCAGTTGGATGTGAGCCGTGCAGAGGATGCGCCTATTACAGCAGCTGAACTGCTTGAGCCTTGTGAAGGCGAGCGCACTGAAGGCGGAATGCGCCACAATATTCGCGTTGCGCTGCAATACATCGAAGCTTGGATTTCTGGCAATGGTTGTGTGCCGATTTACGGACTGATGGAAGACGCAGCAACGGCAGAAATCTCACGCGCCTCTATCTGGCAATGGATTCAACACGGCAAGTCGCTAGACAACGGATTAAAGGTCACTAAAGAGCTGTTCGAGCTCTATCTCAAAGAGGAGATTGAAGTTGTGAAGCAAGAAATTGGCGAGCAGCGCTACCATGCGGGTCGATTTGAAGAAGCAGCAGACTTAATGGCAAGGCTCACGACGAGCGATGAACTGACCAACTTTTTGACAGTTCCTGGTTATGACTACCTGGATTAATAAAGAATAACTGTAACACCAATAACGTGAAGGATTTTCAAGGCAGATAGGGAAGTACTGCCTGAGAACGGAAACTCAACGCACACGCATAAAGTGCAAATTATAAAGAGGGATAGACCAATGACTAACTTAACTCGCCGCCAACAAATTGAAGCTCTGGAAAAAGACTGGGCAACTAACCCACGCTGGAAAAATGTGAAGCGTACTTACACTGCCGAGGAAGTGGTGGAACTGCGTGGCTCTATGGTGCCTGCAAACACAATTGCACAACGTGGTGCAGACAAACTTTGGTCACTGGTCAACGGTAGTGCGAAAAAAGGTTACGTAAACTGTCTTGGTGCGCTAACGGGTGGTCAAGCGGTTCAACAAGCTAAAGCAGGTATTGAAGCGATTTACTTGTCAGGCTGGCAGGTAGCGGCGGATAACAACACCGCTTCGACGATGTATCCAGACCAATCTCTTTACCCAGTAGATTCTGTACCGTCAGTAGTAAAGCGTATCAACAACTCATTCCGTCGTGCAGACCAAATTCAGTGGGCTGCTGGTAAGACGCCTGAAGATGAAGGTGGTATTGATTACTTCCTACCTATCGTAGCGGATGCTGAAGCGGGCTTTGGTGGTGTGCTTAACGCTTACGAACTAATGAAATCGATGATCGAAGCCGGTGCCGCGGGCGTTCACTTTGAAGACCAGTTAGCATCGGTGAAAAAGTGTGGCCATATGGGTGGTAAGGTATTAGTTCCTACGCAAGAAGCGGTACAAAAGCTCGTTGCAGCTCGTTTGGCTGCTGACGTAGCGGGTACAACAACATTAGTTATTGCTCGTACTGATGCGAATGCGGCGGATCTCATTACTTCAGATTGTGACCCATATGATAAAGACTTCATCGAAGGTGAGCGTACTCAAGAAGGTTTCTACCGCGTTCGCGCGGGTATCGACCAAGCGATTTCTCGCGGCCTGGCTTACGCACCATATGCAGACTTGATTTGGTGTGAAACGGCTACGCCATGTTTGGAAGAAGCACGTAAGTTTGCAGAAGCAATTCACGCTGAATACCCAGATCAATTGTTGGCGTACAACTGTTCGCCGTCCTTCAACTGGGAGAAGAACCTAGATGCAGAAACCATTGCTAAGTTCCAACAAGAGTTGGCAGACATGGGCTACAAGTACCAATTCATCACGCTAGCAGGCATTCACAACATGTGGTTCAACATGTTTGAACTGGCGCACGCTTACGCTCAAGGTGAAGGTATGCGTCATTATGTTGAGAAAGTTCAGCGTCCTGAATTCCAAGCAGCTGAAAAAGGCTATACGTTTGTTGCGCACCAACAAGAAGTAGGTACAGGTTACTTCGATAGAATGACCAATACTATCCAAGGTGGTAACTCTTCAGTGACAGCATTGACAGGTTCGACCGAAGAAGACCAATTCTAATTGGCAGAGAAACACTTCCTTAATCAGCGTCAGTAATGGCATTTTGAGCGGCAACCCTGCCGCTCTTTTTTCGTTTAACCGGTGTAAAAACGAAACTTACAACAAAGAGAATACGCTTGCGTACTACTCTTCCTGCTCGATTTCTTCAGGTTCCACTTCTTCTTGCAGTTCCAATAAGTTAATCGCAATGGTCACAAAGTCACTGTCAGTAATGATGCCGACCAATCGACCTTTGGTGACAACAGGTAGACAGCCAACTTTATGCTTTTGCATATAGATAGCGCTCTCTTTGAGCCCCGCGATAGGCTCTGCCGTCATGATATTGGTGTGCATCATTTCGTAGAGCGGTGTGTCTAAAGTAAAAGATTGTTCAGCCTCATCTGGGTGCAAGCTCGATTCTTGAGCAGCAAGAATGTCGCGTTGAGTCACCAAGCCTTGTAAGTGGTTATTGGCATCAACAACCGGAATGTGTCGAATATCAAGCGCATCCATCATGCTTTTTGCATCACGCAAGGTGTGCGTGCGCAGTAAGGTATGAGGATTACGAGTCATCATGTCTTCAACCTTGATCATAGAGACCTCCAGCGGCATTGTCCTTCTCTTAAATATAGAGAATATTTTTCTGTATATCTGGGAGCTAACTCGTTTTTCATCAATTAAATAGCACAATGCTGATGGGCTGCGTAATCTGTGTTTTATTGGTGTTTTTATTAATTTGAATAAGTCGGTTTGTGTGCGAGTCAGTTGGCATTTTTAGTTGATATTGAATGTGTTCCCAAGGTAATCCAATGAATTGAATCGCACATTTTTATTCGCTGGATTTTCCAAGATTCTTCTCTCGAAGAAGATACGTCCAGGCTTACCAAATTGAAGACAGCAACCTAGATGAAACGAACAACGTGTAACAAACTTATTGCGCTGGCAGTGGCGGCATTCAGTGTGCCATCAACACAGGCGATTGTGTTAGGAGATGAACAAACCGATCCTGTTGACCGCGTTACTTTGCGAGCAAGTAACATGGCAGAGTTTCCGCTGTGTGGTGGAACGATGCTGACAGAGCAATGGGTACTGACTGCGGCGCACTGTGTGGTGATGGGACAAGGAACCAATGAAGCAACCTACTATGTGACCCCGCCGGGTGAGCTGTCGGTGAATGCGAATGCGTATGAACTTAATTCTGCAGGGCTTGATAACTTTTATCCGGTGTCTCACGTTGTGGTTCATCCGGATTACACCCGGATTTCAAAAGCTGAGACCGACAGTAATGGCAACGTGAAACCTATCCAAACCGGTTTAGATTCAGACATCGCGTTGCTGTATCTCACGCGCCCAGTGGCAAACGCGAACTTTGCTGACCTAGCGAGTAAAGTTGACATGGAGAGTATCGAAGCACGTTTGGTGGCGGATTGGAACGATAATTACCTGACCAATCAACGTGTCGAAAATGTGCAAGTGTTTGGATGGGGGGCTACTCAGCCGGATGCTTCTGAACCTTCTAATACGCTCAAAACCACCATTAGCACATTTTTACCCATCGACAAATGTTATGAGCGTTTAGAAATTGGCAGCAGTTTTCCGGGGATCATTGATTCAAGAGACAACCAAACCAAAATTTGTACGCTACCAACACAAAACCATGTATTGGAGCCAGATAGCCATACTCAATATGGCAACTCTGCATGTAAAGGTGACAGTGGTGGCCCGTTGGTCGATGTGGCGACCGGCAAACAAATTGGTATTGTTAGTGGCGGCCCCCTTATTCTACCAACGTGTGGCTCTTTGACGATCCCAAGTTTCTACACCAAGGTGAGCCACTATTACGACTGGGTACAGTCTTACATCACTGCCGATGCGCCACCAAGTCGTTACATCATTGCGCCGAATTTTATCAAAAGTGCTAACAATGAAAGTGGTGACAATAAAGAGTGTCACGATGGCATTGCGACCAATAACTGTGATTTCAAAGGCTCAGATGATGAAGGTGGCAGTCTAGGGTTTTGGTTATTGGGTTTATTCGTGCCGTTATTCTTGTGGCGAAAGCGTGAGGTTTGATAGGGCGATTGGAATGCCAAACTAATAAGCAGCGGTATACGTTGCTTTGCTTTTTTCATGTTCTCTCTTTGGGGCTCAAATTAAAAATAGTGCCAAGTAATCGAGGCTTTTCACGTTTTATTACACTCTTCACCATGGCTTTTACTGCTATATTCTGGTGATTTGCTTGCTATTGCAGCATGTAAACATATACTAGTCTGCTGCGAAAAACTCGTCGCAATTTTATCGTCGCCTAGACGTGATTTGACCAATAGATAAGACAAGTAACATGCAAGTATCAGATTTCCATTTCGACCTTCCAGATGAACTCATCGCTCGCTACCCTCAACCAGAGCGTACCGCTAGCCGACTGCTGCAAATGGACGGCAATACCGGAGAGCTCATTGATGGCACATTTACTGATGTATTGGGCCAAGTTCAACCCGGTGACTTAGTGGTGTTTAATAATACTCGTGTTATTCCTGCTCGTCTTTTTGGCCGCAAGGAATCGGGCGGTAAATTAGAAGTGCTGGTGGAGCGCATGTTGGATGAGAAAAGCATCCTCGCGCACGTTCGTTGCTCTAAATCACCAAAACCAGGTACAACCATTATTGTTGGCGAGAATGATGAATATTCAGCAGAAATGGTTGCACGCCATGATGCTTTATTTGAACTGAAATTTAGTTCTGATAAGACGGTACTAGAAATTCTGGAAGAAATCGGCCATATGCCGCTTCCTCCTTACATCGACCGTCCAGACGAAGATGCAGATAAAGAGCGTTACCAAACGGTATATAATCAAAAGCCAGGTGCGGTTGCGGCACCGACGGCGGGCCTTCACTTTGATGATGTTCTCTTGGAGAAAATCAAAGCGAAAGGTGCAGAGTTTGCTTACGTTACTTTGCACGTTGGGGCGGGTACATTCCAGCCAGTAAAAGTGGAAAATATCAACGATCACCACATGCATGCCGAGTACGTAGAAGTACCACAAGAAGTCGTCGACGCAATTAAAGCGACGAAAGCGCGTGGCGGACGAATTATTGCTGTTGGTACCACATCTGTGCGTTCACTTGAAAGTGCAGCGCAAGACGCATTGCAAAAAGGGACTGAGCTGGCCCCATTCTTTGGCGATACTGAAATCTTTATTTTCCCTGGTTACGAATATCAGCTAGTGGATTGCTTGATCACAAACTTCCACTTGCCTGAATCAACATTGATCATGTTGGTGAGTGCATTTGCTGGATACGAGAACACCATGAATGCTTACAAACATGCGGTGGAAAACAAATACCGTTTCTTCTCGTATGGCGATTCAATGTTCATCAAGAAGAAAACGGCGTAGTTAAAAATAGATTTACGAGTGCTAGCAGTAAGCTAGGAAATAAAGCATCCATTGCTTTGTCTCTCGCAAGGAAAAGCGACCGCTCCTTAAAGTAGGGTAGAGCCCTAAACACTCAGTCAGACTGTTTCTCTGACACCCGGAGGCATCGTGAAATTAAAATTCGATCTTAAGAAGAAAAACGGCAATGCACGTCGTGGTCAACTGACTTTCGAACGCGGCACTGTTCAAACTCCTGCGTTCATGCCAGTAGGTACTTACGGTACCGTTAAAGGTATGACACCAGAAGAAGTAAAAGGTACTGGTGCAGAAATTCTGCTAGGTAATACGTTCCACCTGTGGCTACGTCCTGGTCAAGAAGTGATGAAAATGCACGGTGACCTGCACGATTTTATGAACTGGCACGGTCCTATTCTTACTGATTCAGGCGGCTTTCAAGTATTCAGCCTTGGTAAGATGCGTACGATCACTGAAGAAGGTGTACATTTTCGTAACCCAGTAAACGGTGACAAGATTTTCATGGACGCAGAAAAGTCGATGGAAATTCAAAAAGACCTGGGCTCTGATATTGTTATGATTTTTGACGAGTGCACGCCATACCCAGCGACACATGATGAAGCGAAGAAATCGATGGAAATGTCATTACGCTGGGCACAGCGTTCACGTGACCACTTCGAGAAGCTAGAAAACCCAAACAACCTATTTGGTATTGTTCAAGGTGGTGTTTACGAAGATTTACGTGATGTGTCGGTAAAAGGTCTAACGGAAATCGGTTTTGACGGTTATGCGGTTGGTGGTTTGGCAGTAGGTGAGCCTAAAGAAGACATGCACCGTATTCTTGAGCATACTTGTCCTCAACTTCCTGAAGACAAACCTCGCTACTTGATGGGCGTAGGTAAGCCAGAAGACTTGGTTGAAGGTGTTCGTCGTGGTATCGACATGTTTGACTGTGTAATGCCAACGCGTAACGCACGTAATGGTCACTTATTTGTGACTGGTGGTGTGATCAAGATCCGTAATGCGAAACATAAAACGGATACAACACCATTGGATCCGCATTGTGACTGTTACACTTGTCAAAACTACAGCAAGTCGTACCTTCACCATTTAGAGCGTTGTAATGAAATCTTAGGCGCTCGCTTGAATACAATCCATAACCTGCGTTACTACCAACGTCTGATGGAAAGCATTCGTAAAGCAATTGATGAAGATCGCTTCGATGAATTTGTTACTGAGTTCTATGAGCGTCGTGGCCGTGAAGTGCCACCACTAGCAAAAGAGCAGTAATTGAAAAACTAAAAGAATTAAAGCCTTTGGCATGTCGCCAGAGGCTTTTGCTAATAAAGTAGGCTAACGCACGTTATTTTTGAGAGAGCGATCTCTATTAGTTACTCTCAGACTTGAATCTAAAATGCGAAAGCCCAATTTGTTTGATTATCAATAAAATATAATGAGGATGTTTTAATGTTTATTTCTCAGGCTCACGCAGCAGCAGAAGGCGCGCCAGCAGGCGGTGGTTTTGAAATGCTAATCATGCTTGGCATGTTCGCAGTGATCTTTTACTTCATGATTTATCGCCCACAAGCGAAACGCGTAAAAGAACACAAAAACCTAATGGCTTCTATGGGCAAAGGCGACGAAGTTTTAACTAGCGGTGGCCTAGTGGGTAAAATCACTAAGATTGCTGAAGACAATGACTACATTTCAATTGAGCTTAACGCGAACAATGAAGTAGTAATCAAGAAAGACTTCATCACTGCAGTGCTACCAAAAGGTACGCTTAAGTCTCTATAAAACAGCTAAAGGATCCTCGCTGTGCTAAACCGTTATCCATTATGGAAGTACTTGATGGTGCTTTTTGCCATCATCACCGCTGCGTTATACGCACTTCCAAATATCTACGGTGAAGATCCGGCTATTCAAGTTACAGGGGCGCGTGGCGCCTCTGTAGATATGTCAACGCTGGATGCTGTCACTACTGCTCTTAACAAAGAGCAACTTTCTCATAAATCCATTGCTCTCGAAGATGGATCAATTCTTGTTCGTTTTAACGACACTGACACACAAATCAGTGCTCGTGATGTCATCAGCGAAGCGCTAGGCAAAGACACAATTGTTGCACTTAACCTTGCACCTTCTACACCCGATTGGCTAGAAGCGATTGGCGCGTCACCATTGAAGCTAGGTCTTGACCTTCGCGGTGGTGTTCACTTCTTAATGGAAGTGGATATGGATGCAGCGATGGAAAAGCTTGTTGGTCAACAAGAAGAAGCTTTCCGTAGCGAACTTCGTGACGCCAAGATTCGTTACCGTGCAATCCGCCCTTCTGGAAAAGAAGCGGTAGAAGTGTTGTTGCGTAACGAAGAGCAATTAGCAGAAGCGAAAGCAACGCTAGAAAAGAATCACCCGGACATGATTTTTGTCGATTCTGATTCAAATGGCCGTTACGCTCTTACTGCCACCTTTACTGAGCAACGTTTACAAGAGATCCGTAACTATGCTGTTGAGCAAAACATTACGATTTTACGTAATCGTGTCAACGAACTAGGTGTTGCGGAACCATTGGTTCAACGTCAAGGTGCTAGTCGCATTGTGGTTGAACTGCCTGGTGTTCAAGACACTGCTCGTGCAAAAGAAATTCTCGGAGCTACGGCAACGCTTGAATTCCGTGAAGTTGATGATAAAGCTGACCTATCGGCAGCGGCAAATGGTCGTGCGCCAGCAGGTAGTGAAATCAAGATGGACCGTGATGGTCGCCCAGTTGTGCTTAAGAAGCGCGTTATTCTTGGCGGTCAAAGCATCACAGATGCAAGCTCAAGTGTTGATGAATATGGTCGTCCACAAGTTAACATCTCGCTAGACAGCGAAGGTGGTAATAAGATGTCTGCGTTCTCTAAGAAGAACATTGGTAAGCTAATGGCTACCGTGTTTGCAGAATACAAAGACAGTGGCCGTCGTACGCCTGAAGGCAAAGTTATTCTGGATAAGCATGAAGAAGTCATCAACCAAGCAACGATTCAATCGGCTCTTGGTCGTAACTTCCGTATCACAGGTATCGACTCTGTTGCAGAAGCACACAACCTAGCACTTCTACTACGTGCTGGTGCACTGATTGCACCTATCTCTATCGTTGAAGAACGTACCATTGGTCCATCAATGGGCCAGCAAAACATCGATATGGGTATCCAAGCATGTATCTGGGGTATGGTTGCCGTAATGCTATTTACGCTGCTTTACTACCGCGGCTTTGGTTTGATTGCAAACATCGCTCTAATGGCAAACTTGGTGCTTATCATTGGTGTTATGTCGATGATTCCAGGCGCTACCATGACGCTTCCAGGGATAGCCGGTATCGTGTTAACAGTCGGTATGGCGGTTGATGCGAACGTACTGATCTTCGAGCGTATCCGTGAAGAAATTCGTGATGGACGCAGTCCACAACAAGCAATTCACCAAGGTTACGCGAATGCATTCAGCACGATTGCTGATGCGAACATCACAACACTAATTACTGCAATCATTCTATTTGCGGTCGGTACAGGTGCGGTGAAAGGTTTCGCAGTTACTCTATCTATCGGTATCTTAACTTCAATGTTCACCGCCATTATTGGTACACGTTGTATCGTGAACCTGATCTACGGTGGCAAACGCGTTGATAAATTGTCGATCTAAGGCTGGGAATTAATATGTTTCAAATTCTAAAAGCAGAGAAGACGATCGGCTTTATGCGTTGGTCGAAAGTAGCATTCGTTTTTTCAATTATAATGATTGCTGCTTCTATCTTCACTTTGTCAACCAAGTGGCTTAATTGGGGTCTAGATTTCACTGGCGGTACGCTTATCGAGGTCGGTTTTGAACAGCCAGCAAACCTTGAAGAGATTCGTGCAGCACTAGATTCAAAAGGCTTTGGCGATGCGACAGTACAAAACTTCGGTAGTGCTCGTGAAGTCATGGTCCGTCTTCGTCCACGTGATGACGTTTCTGGTGAAACGCTAGGTAACCAAATCATTGGTGCTATCAAAGATGGTACTGGCGAAAGCGTAGAAATGCGTCGTATTGAGTTCGTAGGTCCCAATGTTGGTGATGAGCTAACAGAAGCTGGTGGTCTAGCGATCTTGGTATCGCTGATCTGTATTCTGCTTTATGTATCGATGCGATTTGAATGGCGTCTAGCGGCTGGTGCGGTAATGGCATTGGCTCACGATATAATAATCACGCTAGGTGTCTTCTCGTTTCTACAAATTGAAGTTGACCTGACCATCGTAGCTGCGCTACTGACGGTTGTGGGCTACTCACTCAACGATACCATCGTTGTATTTGACCGGATTCGTGAAAACTTCCGTAAGATGCGTAAGGGTGAACCTTCAGACATTATGGACGCCTCAATCACTCAGACGTTGAGCCGTACATTGATTACATCTGGTACGACTTTGTTCGTGGTAATTGCACTGTTCATGCAGGGTGGTGCTATGATTCACGGCTTTGCAACCGCACTTTTACTCGGTATCACTGTAGGTACTTACTCTTCTATCTACGTAGCATCAGCACTGGCTCTGAAACTGGGTATCCAGAAAGAGCACTTGATGCCACCTCAAGTAGAAAAAGAAGGTGCAGAGTTCGACGAGATGCCATAAGGCAGATTGAGAACCGAAAACAAAAACCGCTGAGCAATCAGCGGTTTTTTTATGCCTGATAGATTTGAAAGTTTCATTTTTTTTTGAGGTACTTCCAGCTTGAATTGTAGTTTTTTGATTGAGTTGAATATCGGAAGTATGTTCAACAATTTCGGGAGGAAATAATGTCAAGGCAAGCTGAAATAAAAGTACAGTTACTGAAGTTTGTAGAGATTTCTTACAAGCACAATAAAGGTGTTACCACCAAGCTAGTTACTGGAGGGAAAAGGTTCAAGTTAGCAGTTGATGAGTCAGGTAAAGTAACTTTATCTGGTGAGCTTGGATTTACTAAGTTTGAAGTTTCAAAAGAAATGGTTGAAGAGCTGGGCATAAAATTAAAAGCCGTTTCTGTTACTTTTAAAACTACTCGTGATGGTGTTTTGACATACAGTGGGAGTGTTTCTCTTTTTGGTGTTGTTTCCTTTGGAGTTACTGGGCAGGTAAATGTCCGTGAGCTTTTAGAGCAGTGCGAGTGGGGGCTTTGTAAGTACAGATTTAAGCCGAGTAAAATTGATCAAGCGCTCCGTGAAGCTGGGGTTTAGTTGGTTATGCTAAATAGAATTCTACCTATTCCGGTTTTACTAAGTGTTTCAACGCCCTGCATCGCAAGTCCACTCCACGATACTTACCTTGATATACGTAATAATTTATACAAGATGCAGTATATAGAGGTGGTAGAAGCTATGGCAGGACCAAATCTATCGATTGAAGAGCTGAACAGTATTAAGTCTCACCCAATAAAATTTGGTCATCAATTTCCATTTTTATCATCTATCCCATCAAGTTTGGTTACAGAGCTGTCTTACTTTGAAGAGTACAGTGAGGATGGAGGAGTTGGATGTCTTTCTGTAAACGGCTTTGGTGATGTATACCAGCCAGTCACGGTTTCGCTGCAGTTTTTAATGAAGGAACAAATATGGAAGGTTAAGCACGTAAAAATAGACCACTTATCTGACTACGACCGTTTCTACAAACAGGCTGATTGTTCGAAATAAAAAAGCCCCGCTCAATGAGCGGGGCTTTCTAAAGTCATCAGCGTGACGGGCTATATATGACTTTCAAATCTTACTTAAGGATCGCGCTGTTACCGTTTTCGCGGATGTGCTTAAGGATAGATTTTACGCCACGAGCGCTTGAAGCAACGATGTTACCAGACTTCATGTAGTCAGTGCCGCCAGCAAAGTCTGTTAGGATTGCGCCAGCTTCACGAGCAATAAGCTCACCTGCTGCCATATCCCAAGGTTTTAGGCCTAGCTCGAAGTAACCATCAACACGGCCAGCAGCCACGTAACAAAGGTCAAGAGCAGCAGAGCCGCTACGACGGAAATCAGCACATTCAGTGAATAGCGCACCAACGATCTTGATGTAAGACTCAGCGTGTTGTTTCTGCTTGAATGGGAAGCCTGTTGCTAGAACAGTACCTTGAAGGTCTTTTAGTTGAGCAACACGAATACGTGCACTGTTTAGTTGAGCGCCGGCACCGCGTTGTGCAGTGAATAGCTCGTTTTGCATTGGATCGTAAACACAAGCAACTTCAGTTTTGCCCTTAATACGAACAGCGATAGAAACCGCGAAAGTTGGGTAACCTTTTACAAAGTTAGTGGTGCCATCCAGTGGGTCGATGATCCATTGTACGTCTTTATCTTTACCTTCGATAAGACCTTGTTCTTCAGCAACGATACAGTGCTCAGGGTAAGACTGCTTGATAGTATCGATGATGATGTATTCTGCTTCTTTGTCTACGTTAGTGACAAAGTCATTAGTGCCTTTAAGAGTAGATTCTACTTTATCAGTGTTTTCTAATGATTTAGCAATATGATTGCCTGCCTTTCGCGCAGCGCGAATAGCAATGTTTAGCATTGGATGCATACGAATTTCCCAACGGATGTTAAAGAACAAATGAAAGCGGCGGCGAGTATACCAGAGATAATCAAAAAGGGAAGTGGTTATTTTTTACTCTAATTGCGGCCGACTGAGTGTACAGATCATACTGCGGACGAGAACAATAACCAAGAATGAGAAGAGAGGTCTGCTTGCCTCTAGGGTGTCTTAAAAAACTATGATAACATTCTGCGGTTTTAATTTAGGTAGCAAACACAGATGTTGGATCAAGTAAAAATTGTACTCGTAGGTACCTCTCATTCAGGCAATATTGGCTCAGCAGCTCGAGCAATGAAAGTGATGGGTTTAAACCAACTAGTATTAGTCGATCCACAATGTGAAGTGGATGAACAAACTCTTGCTTTAGCTGCGGGTGCTGGTGATATTGCTCAAAATGCAAAGATTGTCGGCACATTAGAAGAAGCGGTTGAAGATTGTGGCCTTGTTGTGGGTTCTAGCGCCCGCTCTCGTACATTAGAATGGCCAATGCTCGAGCCACGTGAATGCGGTGAGAAATTTGCAGTTGAAGGCCGAAAGCATCCGGTTGCGCTCGTGTTTGGCCGAGAAAGAACTGGTTTGACAAACGAAGAGTTACAAAAGTGCCACTACCATGTTTGTATTCCCGCTAATCCTGAGTACAGCTCGCTTAACCTAGCGATGGCTGTACAAACTCTCAGTTACGAAGTGCGAGTTGCACACTTGAACTTAGAGCAAAGCCAGTTTTCCCCAAATGAATCGGAAGAATACCCGCGTCATCGAGAACTCGAAATGTTCTTCGAGCATCTTGAAAAGGTGATGGTTGAGACCCAGTTTATTAACAAAGAGCAACCTGGACAGGTGATGAATAAGTTGCGCCGTTTGTTCTCTCGTGCTCGACCAGAAACCCAAGAACTTAATATTCTACGAGGCGTTTTGACTTCGATAGAAAAGAAGTTCTGAGTGAATAATAACCACTTTAGGTGTGAGGATGAATACCTGAGTAAAATGGTCAAATAAATACTTGACCAAATTACTCAGGTATGGAAAAATCTTAACCATTACAAACCATGTGGATACGGTGTGGTATGAAACTTACATCTAAAGGAAGATATGCGGTGACAGCCATGCTGGATGTGGCACTGCATTCGCAACTAAACCCTGTACCTCTGGCTGATATTTCAGAGCGTCAAGGGATCTCGCTCTCTTACTTAGAGCAGCTATTTTCAAAATTGCGTAAGGCAGGTCTCGTTGCCAGCGTTCGTGGTCCTGGTGGTGGTTACCGACTTGGTGCCGACGCTCACAGTATCGCTATTGGTACCGTGATTGCTGCCGTTGATGAGTCAGTAGATGCAACCAAATGCCAAGGTAAAGGAGATTGCCAAGGTGGAACACGTTGCCTTACTCACACGCTGTGGCGTGACCTAAGCTCTCGCATTAGTGACTTTTTGAATAACATCACTCTTGGTGAGTTGATGACAGACAATGAAGTACTCGAAATTTCTGATCGTCAGGACATTGATCTGGCGGTAACCCATGGGCTATCAAACAAAAATACAACCGCCGCGCCCATCGGTGTAAACGTCCGCTCTTAGCGGTCAGCTTTTTACATTGGAGTAGAGAATGAAACTGCCGATTTATCTTGATTATTCCGCTACATGTCCAGTTGATCCACGTGTTGCTGAAAAAATGGTTCAGTACATGACAATGGATGGCACATTTGGCAACCCAGCGTCACGTTCGCACCGTTACGGCTGGCAGGCAGAAGAAGCGGTCGATACTGCTCGTGAGCAAATTGCTGACCTTCTAAATGCAGATCCTCGCGAAATCGTATTTACATCTGGTGCGACAGAATCAGACAACCTTGCGATTAAAGGTGCAGCGCACTTTTACTCGAAGAAAGGCAAGCACGTAATCACTTGTAAAACAGAGCACAAAGCCGTTCTTGACCCATGTCGTCAACTTGAGCGTGAAGGCTTTGAAGTGACTTACCTTGAGCCAGAATCAAATGGCTTGATCGATCTAGAGAAGCTTAGAGCAGCCATGCGTGATGACACCGTGCTTGTGTCTATTATGCATGTAAACAACGAGATTGGTGTGGTTCAAGACATTACAGCGATCGGCGAACTGTGCCGTGAGCGTAAAATTGTTTTCCACGTGGACGCTGCGCAATCTGCAGGTAAATTACCAATCGACGTTCAAGAGATGAAAGTTGATCTAATTTCACTTTCTGCTCACAAAGTATACGGCCCTAAAGGTATCGGTGCACTTTACGTACGTCGTAAGCCTCGTATTCGTCTTGAAGCGCAAATGCACGGTGGCGGTCATGAGCGTGGTTTCCGCTCTGGTACACTACCTACTCACCAAATCGTAGGTATGGGTGAAGCATTCCGTATTGCAAAAGAAGACATGCAAAAAGATTACGATCATGCTTTAGCGCTTCGTAACCGTCTTTTTGATGGCGTGAAAGACTTAGAAGCAGTGACGGTAAACGGTGACTTTGAGCAGCGTGTACCACACAACCTAAACATCAGTTTCGCATTCGTAGAAGGTGAATCACTACTAATGTCGCTTAAAGATCTAGCGGTATCTTCTGGTAGTGCTTGTACGTCTGCAAGCCTTGAGCCTTCTTACGTTCTTCGTGCCCTAGGCATGGATGACGAATTGGCTCACAGCTCGGTTCGTTTCTCGTTTGGTCGTTTCACGACTGAAGAAGAAATTGATTACGCAATTGAACAAATCCGCGTTGCAGTGACTAAGCTACGCGACATGTCTCCTCTATGGGATATGTACAAAGAAGGGATTGATTTGAGCACTGTTGAATGGGCTCACCATTAATCTCAGGGATTGAAATAGAGGATTCGAGGTAATTTATCATGGCATACAGCGAAAAAGTAATTGATCACTACGAGAACCCACGTAACGTTGGTTCATTCGATAAAGAAGATCCATCAGTAGGTAGCGGCATGGTTGGCGCTCCTGCGTGTGGTGACGTAATGAAGCTTCAAATCAAAGTGACACCTGAAGGTATCATCGAAGATGCGAAGTTCAAAACATACGGTTGTGGTAGTGCAATCGCATCAAGCTCACTAGTAACTGAGTGGGTAAAAGGTAAGTCAGTTGATGAAGCGGCAGCAATTAAAAACTCTGAGATTGCTGAAGAGCTAGAGCTTCCACCAGTGAAAGTTCACTGTTCTATTCTTGCTGAAGATGCAATCAAAGCAGCGGTTGCTGACTACAAGAAAAAACACCAAGAATAATTATTCCGTAATATAATGGGAGCTTTGACGCTCCCATTCCAATCGAAATTTAGACAGACTAAGGTGCAGTATGGCCATCACAATGACAGAATCAGCGGCAAGTCGCGTAAGAGCATTCCTAGATAACCGAGGCAAAGGTATCGGTTTACGTCTTGGAGTGAAGACGACTGGCTGTTCCGGCATGGCATACGTACTTGAGTTTGTTGATGAGCTCAATGAAGAAGACGAAGTATTTGAACTCTCTGGAGTGAAAATTATCATCGATCAAAAGAGCTTAGTGTACCTAGATGGTACTGAATTGGATTACGTGAAAGAAGGGTTGAATGAAGGTTTTGAATTCAACAACCCTAACGCGAAAAGTGAATGTGGTTGTGGTGAAAGCTTCAACGTCTAATTGATTGTCCTTCTGGGCAAACGAGTCCGGAAGGCTTTACTAGGACCCGAACTTAATGAATCACTTTGAATTATTTGGGCTACCAAGTCAGTTTAAGCTGGATGGTAGCCTTCTTTCTTCTCAGTTCCGAGAACTACAAAAACGCTTCCACCCGGATAACTTTGCAACGGGCTCAGAACGTGACCGTTTGATGGCGGTGCAAAAGGCGGCGCAAATCAACGATGCCTATCAAGTTCTGAAAAATCCTATTTCTCGCGCCGAGTATATCCTCGCAGAGCAAGGTGTTGAGATCCGAGGTGAACAGCAAACAATGCAAGATCCGATGTTCTTAATGGAGCAAATGGAACTGCGCGAAGAACTGGAAGAGATTGCTGACAAGTCCGATCCTGAATCGGCGCTTTTTGACTTCGACTCTAAGGTCAGCAAAATGTACAAACAGCATCTGGCAAGCGTCGAGCAAGAGCTTGATGATGGTCTATGGACTGAAGCCGCAGACCGAGTTCGTAAGCTAAAATTCATTGCCAAACTAAAGAACGAAATTGAGCTAGTCGAAGACAAACTCCTCGGCTAGTAAGCGTGACAAGGACCTATCATGGCACTACTTCAAATCGCAGAACCGGGCCAAAGCTCGGCACCTCATGAGCATAAGTTAGCAGCGGGTATCGACTTAGGTACTACTAACTCTTTGGTTGCTTCTGTACGTAGCGGCGATGCAACTCCACTTGCGGACGAGCAGGGCCGTACTATTTTACCTTCAGTCGTTAATTACGCTGAGGAAACGTTAACGGTCGGCCACGAAGCCAAAGCCAAAGCAGAGTTTGAACCAGAGAACACGATTATCTCTGTAAAACGTTTGATCGGTCGTTCATTAAAGGACATTCAGTCCCGTTACTCTTCACTTCCTTATCGTTTTAAAGAGAGTGAAAACGGCCTGCCAATTCTGCAAACACCTCAAGGTGACAAAAACCCGATTGAAGTATCTGCGGACATCCTAAAAGTATTGGGTAAGCGAGCTGAAGATACGTTAGGTGGTGAGTTAGCTGGTGTAGTTATTACCGTTCCTGCTTACTTTGATGACGCGCAACGTGCAGGTACAAAAGATGCGGCGAAATTAGCTGGTCTTCATGTTCTCCGTCTACTTAACGAACCAACCGCTGCGGCAATTGCTTATGGCCTAGACTCTGGTCAAGAAGGTGTGATTGCGGTTTACGATCTAGGTGGCGGTACTTTTGATATCTCTATCCTACGTTTATCGAAAGGCGTATTTGAAGTATTAGCAACAGGTGGCGATTCTGCATTAGGCGGTGACGACTTCGACCATCTATTTGCCGATTATTTAATGGAGCAAGCGGGTCTAGAAGCGCCGCTTTCTGCAGAAAAGAACCGTATACTGTTGAACATTGCTACTGAAGCTAAGATTGCTTTCTCTGAGCAAGACAGTGTTGACGTTGACGTTTTTGGCTGGAAAGGCACCGTGACTCGCGAGCAGTTCGAAGATCTGATTCGTCCGCTAGTGAAGAAAACACTGATGTCTTGTCGTCGCGCATTAAAAGATGCGGATGTCGACGCAGATAAAGTACTCGAGGTCGTCATGGTTGGCGGCTCAACCCGTACATTGTTGGTTCGTGAAATGGTAGGCGAGTTTTTTGGTCGCACACCTCTGACAAGCATTAACCCAGATGAAGTTGTTGCAATCGGTGCGGGTATTCAAGCTGATATCCTAGCGGGTAACAAACCTGACTCTGAAATGTTGCTTCTTGATGTGATTCCACTGTCGCTCGGTATTGAAACCATGGGTGGTTTGGTCGAGAAGATCATCCCCCGCAACACTACGATTCCCGTTGCGCGTGCGCAAGAATTTACCACATTCAAAGATGGCCAAACGGCGATGAGTGTTCATGTGGTACAAGGTGAACGTGAAATGGTTGATGACTGTCGTTCACTTGCTCGCTTCTCGTTAAAAGGTATTCCTCCGATGGCAGCGGGTGCGGCACATATTCGCGTGACTTACCAAGTTGACGCTGATGGCCTTCTTTCTGTTACGGCAATGGAGAAGAGCACTGGTGTTCAATCAGAGATTCAAGTAAAACCTTCTTACGGCTTAAGTGACAATGAAGTGGCGGATATGTTGCGTGATTCAATGACGCACGCAAAAGAAGACATGCAAGCTCGTGCCTTAGCTGAGCAGCGTGTTGAAGCCGACCGAGTGATAGAAGGTTTGATTGCAGCGATGCAAGCTGATGGTGATGACTTACTATCAGAACAAGAGAAACAAAACTTGATTAAAGCCATCGAAGCCTTGATTGAGCTGCGTAATGGTGATGATGCAGATGCGATAGAGCAGGGCATTAAAGATACCGATAAAGCGAGCCAAGATTTCGCATCACGCCGTATGGATAAATCGATTCGAGCTGCGTTGTCAGGTCAATCAGTAGACGATATATAAGAGATAAGTAGTTATGCCTAAGATTATTGTATTACCACACGACGATTTGTGCCCAGAAGGTGCAGTGTTGGAAGCAAACTCTGGTGACACCGTTCTAGACGTAGCGCTAAAAAACGGTATCGGTATTGAACATGCGTGTGAGAAGTCATGTGCGTGTACTACCTGCCACGTAATCATCCGTGAAGGTTTTGATTCACTCGAAGAAAGTGAAGAACTAGAAGACGACATGCTAGATAAAGCGTGGGGTCTAGAGCCTGAGTCACGCCTAGGGTGTCAGGCGAGAATTGCTGATGAAGACTTGGTGGTAGAAATTCCTAAATACACACTAAACCACGCTTCAGAAGATCACTAAAACTATCTTCCCAATATAGGGAAGAAGCAAAAGGAAGATGAGCAATGAAATGGACAGATTCTCGCGATATCGCGATTGAACTTTGTGACAAGTTTCCAGATGTCGATCCAAAAACAGTGCGTTTTACCGATCTTCATCAATGGATCATGGAGTTAGATGAGTTTGACGATGAGCCAAACCGTTCTAATGAAAAGATTCTAGAAGCCGTTATCATGTGCTGGATGGACGAAGCAGACTAAGTCTGTAAAACACAGCCTAGTTAACAATTCTTACTAAAAAAAGCGGACCTTTAGGTCCGTTTTTTTATCCAATTGACATTTTTGCCCTACATAATGCTAACATCCGTGAGTTATTAAAAAGAAGCAGCGTAGGCAACGCTGCTATAAGACAAGGAGAAACCATGTCTACACAGATGTCTGTATTTTTAAGTCAAGAGTCGGCAGCACCACATTGGGGTGAAAAAGCACTGCTTTCATTCGCTGAAAACGGCGCAACTATTCACTTAGGTGAAGGTCATGATCTCGGCGCAATTCAACGTGCAGCTCGTCAGCTAGATGGCCAAGGAATTCGTTCTATTTTTCTTTCTGGTGATAACTGGGATCTAGAGAGCGTATGGGCTTTCCACCAAGGGTTCCGTAACCCTAAAAAACATGGCTCAGTTGAGTGGGCAGCATTGTCTGATGAAGAGCAAGCAGAGCTTCAAGCTCGTATTACTTCGACTGATTTTACCCGCGATATTATCAACAAAACGGCAGAAGAAGTTGCTCCTCGTCAGCTAGCGACAATGGCTGCTGAATTCATCAAATCTGTTGCGCCGAAAGGCACGGTGACAGCTCGTATCGTCAAAGACAAAGACTTGTTGGCAGAAGGTTGGGAAGGTATTTACGCAGTAGGCCGTGGTTCTGAGCGTACTTCTGCGATGCTTCAGTTAGACTACAACCCAACTGGTGACGAAAACGCACCTGTATTCGCATGTCTTGTGGGTAAAGGCATCACCTTTGATTCCGGTGGTTACAGCTTGAAGCCTTCTACCTTCATGAGTGCAATGAAAGCAGATATGGGTGGCTCGGGTACTATAACTGGTGGCCTAGGATTAGCTATCTTGCGCGGTTTAAACAAGCGCGTAAAACTGATCTTGTGTTGTGCTGAGAACATGGTTTCTGGCCGTGCCCTTAAGCTTGGCGACATCATCACTTACAAAAACGGCAAAACCGTTGAGATTATGAATACCGACGCGGAAGGTCGCTTGGTGCTTGCAGACGGTCTTATCTACGCCAGTGAGCAAAAGCCTGAGTTAATCATTGACTGCGCGACGCTAACAGGCGCAGCGAAGAATGCGTTAGGTAACGATTACCATGCGCTAATGAGCTTTGATGATGAGCTATCGCATCAAGCGCTTACGGCGGCAAACCAGGAAAAAGAAGGCTTGTGGCCGCTACCACTTGCTGATTTCCATCGAGAAATGCTGCCATCTAATTTTGCCGATTTATCGAATATCAGCTCTGGTGATTATTCTCCGGGTGCAAGTACTGCAGCTGCATTCTTGTCTTACTTCGTTGAGGACTACAAAAAAGGCTGGTTACATTTCGACTGTGCGGGTACGTATCGTAAAGCCGCTTCTGATAAATGGGCTGCGGGAGCAACGGGTATGGGTGTTCGTACACTTGCTCGCTTCCTCAATGAGCAAGCTGGAAAATAAGATTGATTGCAGCACTCTCTTGTTTGAGTGCTGCTCTTACCCAGTAAGTCACTTTAAAAGCACAACTATTATTACAAGTACAGAAAGGAAATTTTATGGCTCTAGAAAGAACATTTTCAATCATTAAGCCTGATGCTGTAGAGCGAAACCTAATTGGTGAAATCTACAATCGTATTGAAAAGGCTGACCTACGTATCATCGCTGCCAAAATGGTTCACCTGACAGAAGATCAGGCAAGCGGCTTTTATGCAGAGCATGAAGGTAAAGAGTTTTTCCCTCCTCTAAAAGAGTTCATGACATCTGGTCCTATTATGGTTCAGGTATTGGAAGGCGAAAATGCGATTGCACGTTACCGCGAGCTAATGGGTAAAACCAACCCAGAGGACGCGGCATGTGGCACTTTGCGTGCTGATTACGCACTCAGCATGCGTCACAATTCAGTTCATGGTTCAGATAGCCCTGAGTCTGCCGCTCGTGAAATTGAGTTTTTCTTCCCTGAATCAGAAGTTTTCTCTCGCTAACTCGTTCATGCATCACTTTTGCGTGATGATCTAGTTCGTAATAACCTCGGAATTGTCCGAGGTTTTTTATTCCGCGTTCTCCATTTCACCTGCGAGTTCATTCGTAATTATTCGCGAAGATGTTGGCTAATCTGAGCATCTTACAGGGGTGAAAGCTTAGTTACGTGTGTTTGTTCTCACTGTTTTCTCTGTACCACTTCTACGCTTTTGTTGTCGGTTGTCTAATCATTATTCTCACCGTAAAGTCTGATTAAAATTTAATCGTTTTTATTTTAATGCCTTAGCAAACTCAGGGTCTTACACCCCTTGTTGTAGCTGCATAAAGGCTGTACAATTCGCGCCCTTATTCTTGTTTCAGTCATTGAGAGGCAACATGACCACTGAAAAAATCAATCTACTCGACTTTGATCGCAAAGGCATGCGTCAGTTTTTCGCGGAAGAACTTGGCGAGAAAGCGTTTCGTGCCGATCAGGTTATGAAGTGGATCTACCATTTCGGTGTAGATGACTTCGAAAAAATGACAAACATCAACAAGAAGCTGCGCGAAAAGCTTTTACACAAGTGTGAAATTAAAGCACCAACTGTAGCAGAAGCTCAGCATTCTTCAGACGGCACGATCAAGTGGGCAATGAAGGTTGGTGATCAGGATGTAGAAACGGTTTACATTCCAGAAGATGATCGCGCAACGCTTTGTGTATCTTCTCAAGTAGGTTGTGCATTGGAATGTAAGTTCTGCTCAACAGCACAGCAGGGCTTTAACCGTAACTTGAAAGTTTCAGAGATCATCGGTCAGGTGTGGCGTGCTGCACGTGAAATTGGTCTTGAGAAAGAAACAGGCCGTCGCCCAATTACGAACGTCGTGATGATGGGCATGGGTGAGCCGCTTCTTAATATGAAGAACTTGATTCCTGCATTGGAGTTAATGCTGGATGACCTTGGCTTTGGTTTGTCGAAGCGTCGCGTAACCGTATCAACATCAGGTGTCGTTTCTGGTCTTGATCAGATGACGGGCAAAATCGACGTTGCGTTAGCGATCTCTCTTCATGCGCCAAACGATAAGCTGCGTAGTGAAATCATGCCAATTAACGATCGTTGGGATATTCAAGATTTCCTAGCATCCGTTCGTCGTTACATTGCTTCATCGAATGCAAACCGTGGCAAGGTAACAGTCGAGTACGTGTTGCTTGATCATGTGAACGATGACATGGACCATGCTCGTGAACTGGCTGAATTGATGAAAGACACACCATGTAAGATTAACTTGATTCCGTTTAACCCGTACCCAGGTTCACCTTACAAGAAACCAAGTAACTCACGTATTGATCGCTTCCAAAAAACATTGATGCAATACGAGCACACAGTTACGGTTCGTAAAACGCGCGGTGATGACATTGATGCCGCATGTGGTCAGTTGGTCGGTGATGTAATTGACCGAACTAAACGTACGGCAATGCTGAAAGCGTCACGCGGTGCCGATACCATTGAAGTGAAAGCTGTATAAACGACCGGAATTCAAAAATAGCCAGAGCCATTCGCTCTGGCTATTTTGTTTATTGTTTAGGACATTTTCGCCAAGATTTGGGACTATCACTCTTCAACCTAAGGTTATTTGGGTATAATTTCGAATTCCTTTGTCAAAGTTTGGACAAAAGCTTGAGCTATCTGTTAGTTTGAGTGTAAAGAGTTTTTGTCTTCGTTGCGCATTCGCTTATCATGATATGTAACACTAACGATGACACCGATAATTCTCAGCACTTTCTCACATACGTTTTGCTGATTTTTGCAAAACGGGTATTCGCACTCAGATCGCTGAGAGTTTCTTAAAATTATTATTTTTGGTTAACGCGTTTAGGCTAGCTATCTTTTAAAGAGGCTTAAGAACAATAACGAAAATACATGACCACGTTAGCCACTAAAACAGATTAAATACCGCCATTATGACAGAACACGAAAATACGAATGAAGTGCCACTCTCTATTGAAGCTGGCACATTACTGAAAAACAAACGTGAATCCTTGGGAATGAGCCAAAAGCAAGTTGCCGATCGCCTGAGGCTTCGCATTTCTGTGATTGAAGATATTGAAAATAACCGATTTGAATCTCAACAAGTCGCGACATTTACGCGTGGTTACTTACGCTCTTACGCTAAATTCGTGGGTCTTGATGAGAAGGTGGTTTTGACGGCGTTAGAGCAGACTGCCGATGCTCAGCCTCAAGAGCAAGAAATTGAAATGCAAAGCTTCTCTCGTAAAACAAAAGACGAGAAGCACAATAGCCGTATTATGCTCCTTACTTGGGTTATCGGGCTGGTCATTATTGGCATTTCAGCGGCATGGTGGTGGCAAAACCAACAAGAGAATAGCCTAACTAAGGAAGTAACGGATTCAAGTGTTGAAGCGCCGCAGCCCACTGCTCAAGAATTAGCTGATATCGATTTGATGACGGCTGAAGAGTTAATCGCAAGCACTCCTGAAGAAGTTGCTTCAACTAATGAAGGCGTTGCTGAATCGACTGAAGCATCCGTTGAGCAAGGGGCGGATCCTTTGCTGACTGAAACTGAAAATACAACAAGCGTAGATTCTGAAGAACCTGTTGCCGTGATTGAAGCGGCGGAAGAGGAACAGCCTGCGCCAGTAGTACCTGAAGGCATGACACTTCTTACTATGAAGTTTAAAGCGGACTGTTGGATTCAAGTAAAAGACACCAATGGTAAAACGCTGGTAAGTGGTACTCATAAGCCAGGACAAGATGTAGAACTTACCGGAAAAGCGCCATTTAAAGTGATATTAGGCGCACCGGAAGGGGTTACAATGACATTTGCAAGTGAACCTGTCGACCTTTCTGGGTATACTTCAGGCAAAGTAGCTAGATTCACTCTACCGTTATAAAAAATTATGCAACACGAATCTCCAATTATTCGTCGTAAATCGACGCGTATCTATGTGGGTGATGTGCCAATTGGTGATGGTGCGCCAATTGCAGTACAGTCAATGACTAACACTCGCACGACTGACGTAGAAGCGACAGTCGCTCAAATCCGAGCACTAGAAAAAGTCGGCGCAGATATCGTTCGAGTTTCTGTACCTACGATGGACGCAGCAGAAGCTTTCAAACTGATTAAACAGCAAGTTTCTGTACCATTAGTGGCTGATATTCATTTCGACTATCGTATCGCGCTGAAAGTTGCGGAGTACGGAGTTGACTGTTTACGTATCAACCCAGGTAACATCGGCAATGAAGAACGCATTCGCGCTGTTGTCGATTGCGCTCGCGATAAAAACATCCCGATCCGTATTGGTGTCAATGGTGGATCTTTGGAAAAAGACCTACAGATGAAATACGGTGAGCCAACGCCAGAAGCCTTGGTTGAATCGGCGATGCGTCACGTAGACCATCTCGATCGTCTTAACTTTGACCAATTTAAAGTTAGCGTGAAAGCTTCAGACGTTTTTCTTGCGGTGGATTCATATCGTCTGCTGGCGAAGAAAATCGATCAGCCTCTTCATTTAGGTATCACAGAGGCGGGTGGTGCTCGAGCTGGCGCTGTTAAGTCATCTGTTGGCTTAGGTATGCTGTTATCTGAAGGGATAGGCGATACGCTGCGTATCTCTTTGGCTGCCGATCCAGTTGAAGAAATCAAAGTCGGTTTTGACATCCTTAAATCTCTGCGCATTCGCTCTCGAGGCATCAACTTTATTGCGTGCCCAAGCTGCTCACGCCAAGAATTCGATGTGATTGGTACGGTGAATGCACTGGAGCAACGTTTAGAAGACATCATCACGCCAATGGATGTGTCTATCATCGGTTGTGTGGTAAACGGCCCTGGTGAAGCAGAAGTTTCTCACTTAGGTCTAGCAGGTAGTAACAAGAAGAGCGCATTCTACGAAGATGGTAAACGCCAGAAAGAGCGCTTTGATAACGATGACCTTGTGAATAAGCTAGAAGCTAAGATCCGTGCGAAAGCAGCTATGATGAATGGCGAAAACCGCATCGAAGTTAAAGTACAAGATTAATCTCAACGAGAATTACGGTAAGTATTGTGGCAAAAACAATTCAAGCAATTCGAGGCATGAACGATTGCCTCCCAACTCAGTCGCCACTGTGGCAAAAATTAGAAAACACAGTGAAAAATGTAATTAGCGCATACGGTTATAACGAAGTGCGCATGCCAATCGTTGAAGAAACAAACCTATTCAGCCGCGCTGTTGGTGAAGAAACAGACGTCGTTTCAAAAGAAATGTACACTTTTGATGACCGTAACGGCGACAGCCTAACACTTCGCCCAGAAGGTACGGCGGGTTGTGTACGTTCATGTATCCAAAACAGCCTGATCAACCGTGATGAACAGCGTCTGTGGTACATGGGGCCTATGTTCCGCCATGAACGTCCGCAGAAAGGTCGTTACCGTCAATTCCACCAGTGTGGTGTTGAGGTGTTTGGTCTAAATGGTCCAGATGTTGATGCAGAGCTTATCATGATGACGGCGCGTCTATGGCGTGAGCTAGGTATCAATGAGCATGTCCGTCTTGAGCTGAACTCTATCGGTTCTCAAGAAGACCGCGCAGACTACCGTACTGCACTGGTTGCATTCCTTGAGCAACATATTGATGTGCTAGATGAAGATTGTAAGCGTCGCATGCACACGAACCCATTGCGTGTTCTGGATACGAAGAACCCAGACGTTCAAGCTATTTTAGGTGATGCGCCTCGCCTTTCAGATTACTTGGGTGAAGAATCTAAAGCACACTTCGCAGGTCTATGTGAACTTTTAGACGCCGCAGGTATCAAATACACAGTTAACGAACGTCTAGTTCGTGGTCTGGATTACTACAATCGCACGGTATTTGAGTGGATCACTGAGAGCCTAGGTGCTCAAGGCACTGTATGTGGCGGTGGTCGTTACGATGGCCTTGTAGAGCAATTAGGTGGTAAACCAACACCAGCGGTTGGCTTTGCAATGGGCCTAGAGCGTCTAGTACTGATGCTAGAAACGTTGGAACTGACCGACGTTCGTCGCAGTGTTGACGTGTACGTAGTCACAGCGGGTGAAGGCACCATGATGGCAGGAATGAAGCTAGCAGAACAGCTTCGCGAGTCTGTTCCAGGCGTTCGTGTGATGAATCACTTCGGTGGCGGTAACTTCAAGAAACAGTTTAAACGCGCAGACAAAGTTGGTGCTGTTGTAGCATTGGTTCTGGGCGAAAACGAAGTTGCGGATAATACCGTAGTATTGAAAGACTTAGCTGGTGGTGAGCAAGAGACTTACAACCAAGCAGAAGTTGCAGAAAAGATCGCAGCACTGATTTAAGTCTTTTAGTAATCTAACAAAATTACATCCTAGTTCGTAAGCTAAGGCTCCCAAATGTGGAGCCTTTAAACGAAATAGGAACAATGGCAGCTAAGCTGCCATTTACATGTTTTAAGAGGACAGGAAGTGGAACTTTACGATACTGAAGAACAACAAGTTGAAGCCATTAAAGACTGGTGGAAGGAAAACGGCAAAGCCGTCATCATCGGTGCGGTTGTTGGTTTAGGTGGTCTATTCGGCTGGCGTTACTACCAGGATTCTGTGATTCAGGCGAGTGAAGCAGCTTCTCAAAGCTACACGACAGCAATGAATGCTTTGCAAGACAAAGGCACTGATGCTCAAGCTGACGTGAAAGCTTTCATTGAGTCAAATGAAGTAAAAGAATATTCAGTATTGGCTGCACTACAACTTGCTAAAGCACAAGTTGAAGCTCAAGACCTTTCTGCTGCATTGGAGCAACTGAAGTGGGCGCAAAGCAACACTCAAGATGCTGCGTTGTTACCATTGATTAGTTACCGCATTGCGCGTATTGAGACGGAAATGGGTAACTTCGACGCTGCAACGGCAGAGCTAAGTAACGTCACTGATACAGCATGGACAGGCCGTATTGCTGAACTTCGTGGCGATATTGCGATTCGCCAAGGTGACAAAGATGCTGCGTACGCTGCGTATACTGAAGCTCAGCAAGCGGCAGATGCAAGCCCGACACTACAAATGAAATTGGACGATCTGGCGAAATAAGGACCGCATTGGATGAAAAGAGTCTTTAAGAAAGCCTTGCTAGGGGCGTTAACAATGGGAGTACTTGCCGGTTGTGCAGGTGAGAAAGACACCATTGTAATGGCGCCACTACCTCAGGTAGACAGTCAGTTTACAACCAGTAGTGAGTGGAGCACATCGGTTGGCGATGGTGTCGGTCATTACTTTTCAAAGCTATCCCCTGTATTTGCGAATGATACATTGTTCGTGGCAAGTCGTGATGGCTTAGTAAAAGCGCTGGATCCTGAGAATGGTAAACAACGTTGGCAAACGGACCTAGAAGAAGATGTCATTGCTCGTCTCTCTGGTGGTATCACAGCGGCATACGGAAACCTTTACATTGGCTCTGAGAATGGTGAAGTCATCTCTCTTGACCAAGAAACAGGTGAAATTGTTTGGCGTGTAAAAGTTGGTGGTGAGGTACTGGCGAAGCCAGTTGCAGATTCAGGCCTTATTATCATCAATACTAGCCGAGGCATGTTGATAGCCCTTAATGAGAGTACAGGTGAGCAACGCTGGGCATTGAGTACAGAAGTGCCGAACTTAACTTTACGTGGCGATAGTACTCCGACTGCAATTGGTGGCGGTGTATTTTGGGGAACGGCAAATGGCCGACTCGCAGCTGCTATCGTTGAGCGTGGCCAGTTGATTTGGCAACAGCCTGTTGGTACGCCAAAAGGCGCGACAGAAATTGATCGTTTGGTTGACGTTGATTCATCGCCAATTGTGCTAGGCGGTACTCTTTTCACCATTGGATACAATGGTCAACTTATCGCCATTGACTTGCGTTCAGCGAACCCGATTTGGAAGCGTAACTACTCATCTGCGACAGACATTTCTACAGATGGTAGTCGCATCTTTGTGATAACGGAAAAAGATCATGTTGTTGCCGTTGATTCACGAAGCGGGACTGAGTTGTGGGAAAACAGCTTGCTTGAGCACCGACAACTTACAGCGCCAGTTATTGTTGGCAATTATCTCGTTGTCGGTGACACGCTTGGTTACCTTCACTGGATGGATCGTTCAACGGGCGAATTTGTTGCGCAGCAGTTTGTCGATGATAGTGGCTTGGCAGTTGGCCCGACGTTATTGTCGGATGGTTATGTGATTACAACTCGCAACGGCGATGTAAAGAAACTAACCATTAACGAATAATATCGTGATATAATTCACATTCGGCTCCTGGCTGGTGACAGCTAGGAGCCGTTTTGTTGTTTGAATTTATTAACCCTGACGTGGTTATAGGTAAAAAGCTGGTTTGATTTGGCATCGAGCAAGTCGTTACCTATAACTACAGAAGAAAGATTATTGTAGAGGTTGTTATGGTACCTGTTGTAGCTCTAGTAGGGCGTCCGAACGTAGGTAAATCTACACTATTTAACCGATTGACTCGCACTCGTGACGCGTTGGTTGCGGACTTTCCAGGCCTAACGCGAGACCGTAAATATGGCCAGGCGAGACTTGGTGAAGAGCACGAATTCATTGTGATTGATACTGGTGGTATCGATGGCACAGAAGAAGGCGTGGAAACAAAGATGGCAGAACAGTCATTAGCCGCGATTGATGAGGCTGATGTTGTGTTGTTCCTTGTTGACGGTCGTGCTGGTCTGACACCTTCAGATGAAGCAATTGCTGCTCATCTGCGTAAAATTGAAAAGCCAGCGATGCTGGTAGTAAACAAAATCGATGGTATTGATGCCGATGCGGCGTGTGCTGACTTTTGGCAGCTCGGCGTGGATGATATGTACCAGATTGCGGCCGCTCATGGCCGTGGTGTGACCGCTTTGCTTGAGCGTGCTTTATCTCCATTCTTTGATGATCTATTAACAAGTGAATCTGAAGACGGTGAGATTGAAGACCTGACTGGATTAGAAGACGAAGAGCCTCTTGTTGAAGATTACACTGAAGAAGACGCAGAAGCTGAATTCAAGCGCCTTCAAGAGCAGCCGATTAAGTTGGCGATCATCGGTCGTCCGAACGTAGGTAAATCGACACTGACTAACCGTATTCTGGGTGAAGAACGTGTAGTTGTATACGATATGCCAGGTACAACGCGCGATTCTATCTACATCCCGATGGAACGTGATGGACGTGAATACGTACTAATTGACACCGCAGGTGTTCGTCGTCGTGGTCGTATCAATGAAACGGTTGAAAAGTTCTCTGTTGTTAAGACGCTGAAAGCGGTAGAAGATGCAAACGTCGTTCTACTGGTGATTGATGCACGTGAAAATATTTCAGACCAAGACCTAAGCTTGCTTGGTTTTGCACTGAATGCTGGCCGCTCAATTGTCATCGCCGTTAACAAGTGGGATGGTCTAGACAGTGACGTGAAAGAAAGCGTGAAGAAAGAACTGGACCGCCGTCTAGGATTCGTCGACTTCGCGCGTATCCACTTTATTTCTGCGCTGCACGGTACTGGCGTTGGTCACTTGTTTGAATCTATTCAAGAAGCATATAACTCGGCGACAACGCGTGTGGGTACGTCAGTACTGACGCGTATCATGAAGATGGCTGTGGATGATCACCAACCGCCAATGGTTCGTGGTCGTCGTATCAAACTCAAATACGCACACGCAGGTGGTTACAACCCACCGATCGTTGTTATCCACGGTAACATGGTTCGTGAATTGCCAGATTCGTATAAACGTTATCTGATGAACTACTTCCGTAAGTCTCTGGAAATTATGGGAACACCGATTCGCATTAACTTCCACAACAGTGATAACCCATACGAGAACCGTACGAATAAGCTTACGCTATCACAAGAGCGTAAACGCAAACGTATGATGTCGATGGTGAAAAACCGCAATAAATAATGAAATTCGAATACCCAAGTTTCTACTTGGGTATTTTTTTATCAAAAGTAATCGTAAAAATGACTATCACAGCAACAAAGACTCGTTTTTGTCATCAAACATGGCAATTAGAAGCACAAATACAGCTCGTTCAATCTACGGAAGAAGTGACTTACGTTATTACAGATGTCACGCCGTTCCATCCCGTTAGTCACATATGGCCGGATCACCCTGCAGATAAAGGAACGTTGAAGGTGAATGGGTCTGAGCATGACGTAGTAGATTGCCAAGTTGGAGCAGTGGAGCAGGAGAGTGGTGCTTTGTATGTGGGTAGTGACATCCCTGTAAAGCGTGATGCTGAAGGTTGGGTGTTTGTCGTCGTGCATGTTTTATCACGTACGGAATCATTTGCAATTAATGACTTGGTAACATTAGCGGTAGATAAAGACTATCAAAATGCTGTGAGTCGAGGCCACACTGCAGGACATTTAGCGTATTTGGCGTTGAATAAAGTACTATCGGAAGACTATTGGCGAAAAGACGCAGACCGCAAAGACCCACATGGTTATTATGACTTTAATAGCTATGCGCAAGTTACTAGTTATGTCACTCCAGACAAGTGCCTCGATACGTACCGTTTAGGCAAAACACTCCGTAAAAGAGGATTAAACAGTGCAGATATGCTGAATGACCTCCAGGCGATTGCAGAAAAAGTGAATGGCCAACTGGTTGAATGGCTTCAAAGAGATGCGATGATCACCATGGAATGCCACGGCGATAGATTAACGGATTCTCGCTATTGGAAGTGCGATTTAGGGGAAGGTCAATTAGCGGTAATCCCTTGTGGTGGAACGCATGCGAGCCATTTAAATGAGTTTGCTTTTATCCAAGTTAAACTCGTTAAGCTCGACGCTCAAACTATCGAAATGCACACCAATGTAAACACTGCTTTTTGAATAAGATCTTTTTATTAAATTCTGGCTTTTCGTTTAATTAAATCTCTCTAGGGTTTTTTATTCTGTCTTAAATTGGAATGCAGAATATGTAACTTATGCTTTCGGTGTGTGGTTATATAAATATTCTTTTAAGGGGTGATCGCTGATCAAGGAGTAAATATCAGACGATCAGTATAAGATCCTACGTATCAAGTATGGTTAACGCCTCGTGAAACTTGTTGGGGCGGTGATGAAGATCAACATACTTGTTCGTTATTTTGAGTAGCATGCGTTACTCGAAATTGCTTAGTTTAGAAAGAGGAACGGGATATGCAGCAGAACATTTGCCCGACTTGCAATGTCGAACTGGAATGGACAGGACAATACCATTGTGCACAGTGTGAATCGGATTTTAAAAAGGTAGGTTTTTGCCCTGATTGTGAGGCGGAGCTGGAGAAGCTGCAAGCATGCGGTGCTGCGAGTTACTTTTGTAATGTGTGTAATGAACTCAAATCAAAATCACGTGTCCGATTTGAGTTCCAGAAAGTCAGTTAACCAGAGTTTGTATTCAGTTAACGGTAGAACGAACGTCACCTTCGGCTAACCGGGTAATCAATACATCTCCCGACTTTACATCTGAAGATTGCGTAATTACTTTACCTTGCTCAGTTTGAGTAATTGAGTAACCTCGTTTCAATGTCGCTAGTGGGCTGACGGTGTCTAACTTCTCTGCGGCAATCGCGAGTTGATGGCGCATAGTCAGTAATTTGCGATCCATTGCATCCATGAGCTTTTGCTCAACACGTTCTAGCTTCGACTTCTGCTCGGCAAGGCGTGTTACAGGAGAATTTAATTGCAGCCGATAATGTTGACGCTCGATTCGCTGTTGACGCAAGGCAATAAAACGACTCATCGCTCGCTGTAAGCGCATGTCCAACTCATCTAACTGTTGCGTCTGACGTTGCAAGCGATAGCTTGGGTGCTGTCTCTCTAGACGGTGCACTAATTGAGCAGATTGCTGCTTTTGTTGTGCTAGGTAGTAACGCATCGCGCTCGCTAACTTATGCTGGCGGGTAACTAAAGCTTGATCTTTGTGGCTGTTATCACGGCTTACTAGCTCAGCGGCTGCTGATGGAGTAGGCGCGCGTACGTCGGCGACAAAATCAGCTATTGTCACGTCAACTTCATGTCCAACGGCGCTAATAATAGGAATTTGGCTTGCTGCAATCGTGCGAGCTAATATCTCGTTGTTAAAGCACCATAAGTCTTCTAATGAACCACCACCTCGGCCCACAATTAGTACATCACATTCATCACGGCTGTTAGCGCGACCAATGGCTTGTGCAATTTGAATGGCTGCGTCCTCACCTTGTACCACTGTCGGATAAATCACAACAGGTAGGGAAGGATCACGACGTTTCAATACGTCTAAGATATCGTAAAGCGCGGCACCAGTTTTCGATGTGATGACGCCAACACGTTTAGGGTGCTCAGGCAAAGATTGCTTATTGATTTGCGCGAACAACCCTTCTGCTGCAAGCTTCATTTTCAGCTCTTCAAACTCTTGTTGAAGACGGCCATCACCTTCCGGTTGCATGCTTTCGATGATCAATTGGTAGTCACCGCGAGGCTCATAAAGAGACAGACGAGCTTTTACTAGGACTTGATTACCGTTAGCGGGTTTGAAAGTAACGCGGCGATTGTTACCACGAAACATGGCACATTTAACTTGAGCGCGAGAGTCTTTAAGAGTGAGGTACCAGTGACCAGAGACAGGAGCTGAAAAGTTGGATATCTCTCCGACGAGCCAAACGATCCCCATTTCGTTTTCAAGGAGTAAACGAACTTCTGCGTTGAGACGAGAAACAGTAAAGATGTTTTGATTGGTCTTGGAGAGCACAGCTAATCTCTTAGACGTGAGTATGGAAATTAGCGGCAATATAATACATAGCAAGGGGGTAATTGCAAGAAAAAAATTAAAAAATTTGTGGTCAAGCGATTGCGTTAACCGTATAATCCCTCCGCAATATCTAATCCAAATGTAGCTAGTTGCTAACGCAGGTTACCCTCATTATGCGAAACGATGAGATTGGATTGTTCTTTTTACTCCTCTAATTGTGAGATATTGCAAATGCTAAGAATTGCCAAAGAAGCGCTGACATTCGATGACGTACTACTTGTGCCAGCACACTCCACCGTTCTCCCAAACACAGCTGATCTTCGCACTCAGCTAACTAAGAACATCACCCTAAACATCCCAATGATTTCAGCGTCTATGGACACTGTTACTGAAGCTCGTCTAGCAATTGCGCTAGCGCAAGAGGGTGGCATTGGCTTTATCCACAAGAACATGTCTATTGAGCAGCAGGCAGCCGAAGTTCGTAAAGTTAAGAAGTTCGAAGCTGGTATGGTAACTGACGCGGTTACTGTAAACCCTGACGCGACCATCGCTGATGTTGTTGCACTCACTGAAAAGCATGGTTTTGCAGGTTTCCCTGTTGTCACTGAGAGCAATGAGCTTGTTGGTATTATCACTGGTCGTGACGTTCGTTTTGTGACGGACCTTTCTAAGAAAGTATCTTCAGTAATGACGCCAAAAGAGAAGTTGGCAGCAGTTAAAGAAGGTGCAACACGAGAAGAAGTGCAAGAGAAAATGCACGAAGCTCGTGTAGAGAAAGTATTGGTTGTGAATGATGAGTTCCAACTAACCGGTATGATTACTGCGAAAGACTTCCACAAAGCAGAACGTAAACCAAACGCATGTAAAGATGAGCGTGGTCGCCTACGTGTTGGCGCAGCCGTTGGTGCTGGCGCTGGTAACGAAGAGCGTGTTGCTGCTCTAGTTGAAGCAGGCGTTGACATTCTACTTATCGACTCTTCACACGGACATTCTGAAGGTGTACTAAACCGCATCCGCGAAACTCGCGCTGCTTACCCAGATCTAGACATCATCGGTGGTAACGTAGCAACAGGTGCTGGTGCTAAAGCACTAATCGAAGCTGGCGTAAGCGCAGTGAAAGTGGGTATCGGCCCTGGTTCTATCTGTACAACTCGTATTGTAACGGGTGTGGGAGTTCCACAAATCACTGCAATCGCAGATGCGGCAGAAGTGGCTAATGATTATGGTATTCCGGTTATTGCTGACGGTGGTATCCGTTTCTCAGGTGATATCTGTAAAGCAATCGTAGCTGGCGCATCATGTGTGATGGTTGGTTCTATGTTTGCAGGTACTGAAGAAGCGCCGGGTGAAGTGATTCTATACAACGGCCGTTCTTACAAGTCTTACCGTGGCATGGGTTCTCTTGGTGCTATGTCTCAAGGTTCTTCTGACCGTTACTTCCAGTCTGACAACGCAGCGGACAAGCTAGTACCAGAAGGTATCGAAGGTCGTATCGCATACAAAGGCCGTCTAAAAGAGATCGTACACCAACAAATGGGTGGTCTACGTTCAAGCATGGGTCTAACTGGTTCTGCAACTATCGAAGATATGCGTACGAAAGCTGAATTTGTACGTATCTCTGGTGCTGGTATGCAAGAGTCTCATGTACACGATGTTCAAATTACTAAGGAAGCACCGAACTACCGTCTAGGGAACTAATTACCTAACGGAAACGTTTGCTTTTTCCTTGAAGCATTAAGAAGAGGCGAGTACACTCGCCTCGGTTTTAATCACTTAGCCTTAAAAAGACTGCTCAAAATGACTAAAAATATCCATGACCAACGTATTCTGATCTTGGACTTCGGTTCTCAGTACACTCAATTAGTAGCACGCCGCGTACGTGAAATCGGCGTTTACTGTGAACTATGGAGCTGGGATGTAGAAGAAGCGGATATTCGCGAATTCAACCCAGATGGCATTATCCTATCTGGCGGTCCAGAAAGCGTAACGGAAGAGAACTCTCCACGCGCGCCTCAATATGTGTTTGATTCTGGTGTTCCTTTGCTTGGCGTATGTTACGGCATGCAAACCATGGCGGAACAGCTAGGAGGCAAAGTGGCGGGCTCTAACGAACGTGAGTTTGGCTACGCTCAGGTTAAAGTTTCTGGTGAATGTGCTCTATTTAAAGACCTTGAAGCAACTCAAGACGTTTGGATGAGCCATGGCGACAAAGTAGTAGAGATCCCAGCCGATTTCGTAAAAGTTGGTGAGACAGACACTTGTCCTTACGCTGCGATGGCGAATGAAGAGAAGAAATACTACGGCGTTCAGTTCCACCCAGAAGTGACACACACAAAAGGTGGCCTACAAATGCTTGAGAACTTTGTTCTTGGCGTATGTGGCTGTGAACGTCTATGGACTTCTGAATCTATCATCGAAGACGCGGTTGCTCGTATTAAAGAGCAAGTGGGTGACGACGAAGTTATCCTAGGTCTATCTGGTGGTGTTGATTCATCGGTAGTCGCGATGCTAGTTCACCGTGCAATCGGCGACAAGCTAACGTGTGTATTTGTTGATAACGGTTTACTTCGTCTAAACGAAGGTCAACAAGTTATGGATATGTTCGGCGACCAATTTGGTTTGAACATTATCAAAGTTGACGCTGAAGAACGCTTCCTCAAAGCACTTGAAGGCAAGTCTGACCCAGAAGAGAAGCGTAAGACTATCGGTCACGTATTCGTAGATGTATTCGATGAAGAGTCTAAGAAGCTGAAAAACGCGAAATGGCTAGCTCAAGGTACGATTTACCCTGATGTAATCGAGTCAGCTGCATCTAAGACTGGTAAAGCGCACGTGATCAAATCGCACCACAACGTGGGCGGTCTTCCAGATGACATGGAAATGGGTCTTGTTGAGCCACTACGTGAGCTGTTCAAAGATGAAGTACGTAAGATTGGTCTAGAGCTAGGCCTGCCTTATAACATGCTTTACCGCCACCCATTCCCAGGTCCAGGTCTAGGTGTTCGTGTTCTTGGTGAAATCAAGAAAGAATACTGTGACTTGCTACGTCGTGCTGATGCTATCTTTATTGAAGAGCTTCACGCTGCAGACCTATATGACAAAGTATCTCAAGCGTTCACGGTATTCCTACCAGTTCGTTCTGTTGGTGTAATGGGCGATGGCCGTAAGTACGATTGGGTTGTGTCTCTACGTGCGGTAGAAACTATCGACTTCATGACTGCTCATTGGGCACACCTACCATACGACTTCCTAGGTAAGGTTTCTAACCGTATTATCAACGAAGTTGATGGCATTTCTCGTGTTGTTTACGACATTTCTGGTAAGCCACCTGCGACAATCGAGTGGGAATAATTTTCCTCTAGACAGTTGAGTTTATAAGAACCAGCCTTCGGGCTGGTTTTTTTGTACTTCAAGTTTGTGAAGAGGTGGCTCAACTTTTTTTGAGAGATATATACATGCGGTTAAATTAAATATATATTCATTTTAATTGTTTAATTATCATAAATGGTATTGCTATGGAACAGGCTGACGTTACCTCTCTCATTCCCATCCTTATTACTCTTTTCCTCGCGCTGACCACAAGAAATGTCGTTGTTGGTTTATTCGCCGGTGTGGTGAGTGGTGTCGCTATGCTTGAAGGGACATTTGTCGAAAAAGGGCCACTAGACTCGTTTAGTGCATTGATGAAAAGCTATCTACTGCCGCAATTAACTGACAGCTACAATGCGGGCGTCATTTTGCTCTTGGTCTTTATTGGTGGCTTTGTTGCCTTGATGGAGAAATCTGGCGGTGGTGTGGCGTTTGCTAAAAAGGTCACTCAATGGGTGGCGAGTAAGTGCCAAGCTCAACTGTCCGCTTGGTTCGGTGGTGTGGTTATTTTCTTCTCTGACCTTGGTACACCGTTGATTGTTGGTCCTGTTTTTCGCCCTTTATTTGATAAGTTAAAAGTATCACGCCAAAAATTAGCTTTTATTATCGACTCTACTTCCTCTCCCGTCGCAATCTTGATCCCTTTTATCGGATGGGGCGTTTACATCATGGAATTGATTCAAAAAGAGTTTACTGCCCTGAATGTCAGTATGAGTTATTGGGATGCTTTCATTGGTGCGATCCTGTATCAGTTTTACGCCTTTCTTGCGATCGCGATTGTGCCGATTGTCTCTTTCTTCAAATTAGATTTCGGACCGATGGCGAAGGCTGAGCAACTAGCAGAGCAGGGCTCCGACTTTGGGAAAGTGCAGGAGTCCATGAATGTGTTTACGCATAAAAATGCAAAATCTAGTTTTGTATGGGCACCTTTGCTCGTTATGCTGGTGGTTCTATGTACCATCCTCGTGCCACACGGTTTTCCATTTCAAAAAGTGGCAGGATCAACGTTTAGGGCTGCACTTTCTTCTGCATATTTCTTCGCGGCCTTCACTTTAATTGCGCTGATGGCGTTTTATGGCGTAAGAAAGCTTTCGGATGGTATTCAGGTTTATCTGAAAGGGATGTCAAACATGATGTCAGTGGCGGTGATTCTGGTATTGGCTTGGGCGCTTAGCTCGGTTGGGAAAGAATTAGGTGCAGCTGCATACATTGCTGAACAAGCTCAAGCCGGTTTCCCTTACTGGTTATTGCCAGCGGTTGCGTTTTTACTGGCCGGTATTATCTCGTTCGCTACGGGATCATCTTGGGGGACGTTTGCCATCATGATGCCATTAGTGATCCCAACTGCCGTCGCGATTGATGCACCACTGTTGGTTTGTATTGGTGCGGTATTATCTGGTGGCTTGTTTGGCGATCACTGTTCTCCCATCTCTGAAACTACGATTTTGTCGTCGACAGGAGCGGGGTGTGAACAGTATGAGCACTTCCGTACACAATTACCTTACGCATTACTCAATGGAATGATCGCATTGGGGTGTTTTCTTTTAGCTGGAATCAACGCCTCACCAGTGATTGTGCTTGCCGCAATTATTTCTCAGTGTGTGGTTTATTTTGTGCTGTCTAAACAAAAGTCAACCGCGAAGCTAGAGGTGGTTTCGGCAGATCAATAAAGAGAGAAACATCACAAAGCGGAGGCTCACAGGGTCTCCGCTTTTCTTTTGAGTCAAGGTAACATTTTTCTTGTGACAAAATGTGTGTGAGGACCTATTTATTCATTTTGTCTCGCAGAATCAACGTACTTGGCTCGGTGTTTCGTATATATGATCCACTATATGTTTAGTTATTCCTCGTATATTGTATTGTTGAAATCCGGAGACTAGACATGTTTGCACTCAAACATCTTCCTCTTGCATTGAGTTGTGTCTTAGCAGCACAAGTGAATGCGAGTATGAATATTCAGCCCGATCCGCAAAATCCGAATGGTTATGTTATTGCTCGTGGTGACGTTCAAGCCGTAGAGCAAAGCAAAACTTCTGATCCTATGTATGCCATTTGGTCACAAGCATTAGAGACACGCCCGAACTCAGTAGTTGAAGCGATTGTTCCAGGGGCGACAACCAACCCAGAAAACGTGAAGCGTGTAGAGCGTGTATTCCCCGAAAGTGAGTGGGACTTCCTGACTCAAATGGCGGCACCTGAATACACTTACACGCGTTTCCTACGTGCAATTGGTAAGTTCCCTGCATTCTGTGGTGAGTACACAGACGGTCGTGATTCGGATGCAATTTGTAAAAAATCGATCATGACAGCGTTTGCTCACTTTGCACAAGAAACCGGTGGCCATATTTCGATCGATAACGTATCGGATAATCCGCTAGGGTTGGAAGAGTGGCAGCAAGCTTTGGTTCATGTGCGAGAAATGGGATGGTCTGAAGGGCAAGAAGGTTACACAACAGGTTGTGGTCAAAATGACTGGCAAAACAAACGCTGGCCATGTGAACCTGGACAAGGTTACTTTGGACGTGGTGCAAAACAGCTTTCTTACCATTTTAACTATGGCGCGTTCTCTGAAGTGATGTTTGATGGTGATGCATCTGTATTGCTAAAAAATCCAGGCTTGGTTGCGGATTCGTGGCTGAACTTAGCATCGGCTATCTGGTTCTTCCTAACCCCACAAGCACCGAAACCTGCAATGCTACATGTGATTGACCGTACTTGGGTGCCTTCACAGCGTGAGCTTGATGCTGGCATTGGTTACGGCTTTGGTACCACCATCAACGTGATCAATGGTGGTATTGAGTGTGGTGAGCAAAACAAGGATAAAGGTCAACCTGTTAACCGTATTCGTTATTGGGAAGGTCTTGCCGCCCATTATCAAATTCCAATTGAAGCCGATGAGACCAATACCTGTTGGCAGCAGACGCCTTACGGTAGCTTAAATCTGAATGGTGCGACAGACGTGTTGTACACCAACTGGGATGGAAACTGGAAATACTACTCAGATCGTCCGGGAGGCCACTCTTTTGAATGTGAACTTGTTGGTTTCCAAACGGCTTACTCTGCGCTAGTTGCGGGTGATTATGAGAAATGTGTAACTAACTTCTACCAATCTCATGCGGGTTGGCCAGAAGTTCGTGTAGTTGACAAGTTAGATCCAGTGGATCCGGTCGATCCGCCTGTAGGTGGTGTGGCAGCTTGGGATTCTGGCAAAGTATATAACACGGGGGAACAAGTCTCTTACCAAGGTGCTGTTTACGAAGCGAAATGGTGGTCACAAGGTAATGAGCCAACGAAAGGAGACCCGTGGAAGCTGGTTTCAGGCACTCCTACGGAGCCGCCTACAACGGAACCTGAACCACCGGTGACTGAGCCAGAGCCGCCCGTCACAGAACCTGAGCCGCCAGTAACCGAGCCAGAACCACCAGTGACAGGCAATTTTATTCAGTGGGAGCCGGGTGTAACGCAAGTCGCTAACGGCGATAAAGTGACGTACCAAAACAAATGTTTTGTTGCGAAAAATGGCCCAGGAGTGTGGGAAAGCCCAACGCAAAGCAACTGGTTCTGGGACGAGATTTCTTGTCAGTGATCGAGTAAAAAACAACCTAACCATCTATAAAGACTCTGCTTTTTTGCAGGGTCTTTTTTTATATATGTAGTGGTTTATTTATGGAATCTAAGTTTTCAATAACAGCTTTTCTCTTTTGTTCTGCAGCCCATTAAAATTCGCGCGCATTTTTTATCAACATTTTTGAAAAAAGGTATTTGTACATGTCGACAAAACTGGCTAACCCAGCACCGCTAGGTCTAATGGGTTTCGGTATGACCACTATTCTGCTCAATATTCATAATGCAGGATTTTTCCCAATTGACTCTATGATTCTAGCGATGGGCATCTTTTACGGTGGCCTTAGCCAAGTAATCGTTGGCATCATGTGCTTTAAACGCGGTGATACATTCGGCACAACTGCGTTTACTTCTTACGGTCTATTTTGGCTAACATTGGTTGGTCTAATCGTAATGCCTCACATGGGTCTTCCTGCAAGCCCTGCAAGCTTTATGGGTTGGTACCTAGCGCTTTGGGGCATCTTCACTGGTTTCATGTTCATTGGTTCTCTATGTTACCCAACAGCGAAGCAAGTGGTATTTGGTTCTCTAACTATCCTGTTCTTCTTGCTTGCTGCTCGTGATTTCACTGGTAGCGAAGTGATCGGTGCTATCGCTGGCTTCGAGGGTATCTTCTGTGGCGCAAGTGCAATTTACTTTGCAATGGCGCAAGTACTGAACAACGAATTTGGTCGTGAAGTATTACCTGTCGGTAAAGCAAAAATCGCTCGTAAAGTTGAAGCGGTTATCGCCTAAGCTGTTACTCATAATGAAGAAAGGGGGATTAACCATTGGTTAATCCCCCTTTTTTATGTCCTCAATCGGACCACTGCTTTTTCTTATTTATGTGATAACGCTATGTTGATGGTTGCTCAACAGTTTCTGCACTATTGCTGTCTGCCGTTGGTGCTTTACCCGTTTTACGTCGGTACTTATCTTCCCAGTAATCTGCGCCTTTAATGCCCAGTGCAACAGGGTTAAATGTAAAATCGGTCACACCACGTTTTTGTTGCTCTTCGTAGTCGTTCAGTGCTTTGAGTGCAGGCTTCGACATAAAGAAGATGATCAAAATACCGATGATGTTTAGCCACGCCATCAGTCCTACACCTACATCACCCATCGCCCATGCTAAGTTGGCGGTTTTCACGGTTCCGTAGAACACGGATGAAATAATGATGACTTTCAGAATAAACATCAGTCCATTTACTTTGAACGTACGACGAATGTAAGCAATGTTCGTTTCTGCAATGTAGTAGTAAGCCAGAATGGTCGTAAACGCGAAGAAGAATAGAGCGATTGCGATGAATGGTTTACCCACGCCAGGTAGTGCGCTTTCGATCGCCATCTGTGTAAACACAGGACCATTTGCACCAATATCCGCTGGTAGGTTTTGAACCAGGAATGTACCTTCAATCGCACCATTTACGTTGTACGCGCCAGTGATAAGAATCATGAACGCGGTTGCTGAACACACAAGTAGTGTATCGATGTAAATAGAGAAAGATTGAACAAGACCTTGCTGAGCTGGGTGATCAACACTCGCTGCTGCTGCTGCGTGAGGACCAGTACCTTGACCTGCTTCGTTGGAGTAAACACCACGTTTTACACCCCAGCCGATTGCTGCACCAACGCCTGCCATTGGTGTGAACGCGTCACCAATGATCATGCCGAAAATGCGTGGAACCTCACCAATGTTTAGAAGGATGATGACAAACGCAGTAATGATGTAAGCTAACGCCATAAATGGGACAACGACTTGGGTAAAGTTCGCGATACGCTTTACGCCACCAAAAATGATGAAAGCCAAAATGACACAAACAACCGTACCAGTGAAAATTTTAGCAAAACTGAAGGTACCAATAGCGGTTTCAATCATGTCACCTGAGCCAAATGCGGCTTCTACTGCGTTACCGATACTGTTCGATTGAACGCCAGGAAGTAGAACACCACAAGCAAAGATGGTCGCGATAGCAAAGATCCAAGCGTACCATTTTTGTCCCATTGCTTTCTCAATATAGTAAGCAGGGCCACCACGGAACTCGCCTTCGTCTTCTTCTTTATAAATTTGTGCAAGTGTTGATTCTGCGTATGCGGTTGCAGCGCCAAAGAAGGCTACGACCCACATCCAGAATACGGCGCCTGGGCCACCGAAACCGATAGCAGCAGCAACACCAGCAATGTTACCTGTACCTACACGGCCAGACAGTGAAACGGCAAGTGCCTGAAATGATGATATCCCTTTTGTTGAACTCTTCCCTGAAAGTAATAAGCGCCACATCTCAAAGAAGTGACGAATTTGTACAAAACGCGTCATGATTGAATAGAACAAACCTGCGCCAAGGCACAAATAGATCAGTACCGGGCTCCAAATAATTCCATTCAGAAAATCAACTAATGACTGCATGAGTATTTTCCCTGTTAGTTGTGTTTGTGGTTGTTTTTCACACAATACATTACCCTTTATGTAATGCAATTGTTAACTTTTTTAGCTACAAATCCTTTGTAGCGTGATGATGAACACAGAATGGAGAGTAGTTGTTAAAATTTGGTTCTTGTTGCTTATTTGCTCCTTTTAGGTAGAAGATTTGCCTGATGATTAATTATGCAGCACATTGTCATTTAAATGTGCTGCGATTTTGATGAGTTAAAAATGCCAGTGGTTATGCATTTTGTGGAGTAAGTGTCTGCCTGTTTTTTGTTCAGTCATGTCCTCAGGCGTAACGACAAAGGTTAAGCTCCGCATTATCCATCACTTTTGCTTTTTCACCTTTCATTACGCTTGCTAGCAATTGACCTGAACCACAAGCCATCGTCCAGCCCAGAGTTCCGTGTCCGGTGTTAGTAAAAAGGTTATCGTATTTAGTCGCGCCGATAATTGGTGTGCCATCAGGCGTCATTGGCCTAAAGCCGCTCCAAAACTCAGCTTGGCTGAAGTCACCACAACGAGGAAAAAGATCACGGATGACCATTTCGATGGTGTTTTTGCGCTTTTGTGGAAGGGAAGCATCAAACCCTGCTAATTCTGCGGTGCCAGCTACGCGAATTCTGTCATCAAATCGAGTCATAGCGACTTTATAGGTTTCATCCATCACAGTAGATCGAGGAGAGAAGTGTTCATCTTCCATCGGGATGGTGAGTGAATAGCCTTTGACAGGGTAGACCGGAATATCAATATCGAGTTGCTTGAGTAGCGCTGTAGAGTAGCTGCCAGAGGCCACCACATATTGGTCTGCTTTAAATTGTCCTCGGTTCGTTTGGACACCTATGATCTTTTTGCCTACTGTAACCCAATTGCTTACTTCAGTATCGAACTCAAATCGGACACCGTGTGCCTTAGCAAGCTCCGTTAGTTGTTGGCAAAATTGATGGCAATCGCCCGTTTCGTCATCAGGTAGATGCAAGCCACCAACCAGTTTGTCTTTCACAAGTGCAAGCCCTGGCTCTTGTTCAATACATTGTTCGACGTCCATTAGCTTAAATCGGGTTCCGCTTTGTTCAAGGAGCTGCATGTCCTTTTCAATGGCTTGCAGCTGTTGATGTGTTCGGAATACTTGCAAGGTCCCAAACTGACGTCCTTGATACTCAATGGCGTGTTCTTGGCGTAACTGTTCTAAGCAAATACGGCTGTGGTTGGCGATCGAAAGCATGCGAGCCTTGTTAACTTGATAGCGAGGTAGGGTGCAGTTCGCGACCATTTTACTTGCCCAGCGGATCATGTCGGCATTCAGAGTGGGTTTGATTTTAAGTGGAGCATGCTCCTCCATTAACCACTTAATGGCTTTAACAGGAACACCAGGCGCAGCCCAAGGCGAAGAATAGCCATATGAGATCTGCCCGGCATTGGCGAAGCTCGTTTCCATGGCACTGCTTGCTTGGCGGTCAATGACGGTAACTTGATAGCCTGCTTGAGATAAATACCAAGCAGAGGTTAAGCCGATAACGCCGCTGCCTAATACGATGACTTCCATTGATGCACTCCACACATTTATCAGAGTGCTCAGTTTCTTTTCTTTACCTTTTGTTAACAATCGATATAAATTACACACAGCGTTTAGAAAAACTATAGGCTCAAGGATGAAAAGTAATCTGATAAGTGGTTTGTGTTTATTTAGCCAAGTCGCGGAGTACAACAGCTTTACTGGTGCTGCAAGACATTTACACCTCACCACTGGTGCCATAAGCCAACAAATTATTCATTTGGAAGCGTTATTAGGTTTTACTTTATTTGAACGCCACTCTCGCGGTATTCGTTTAACCGTAAAAGGCACTCAGTTACACCAAGCGACGCAGTTTCACTTTTCGGAACTGAGCAAATTGCTTGATGAGCTCAAAGTAGAAAAGCAAACCAATGAAATTCGTTTGAAGTTGACGCCTTCTTTTGCTTTCAAATGGTTAGTCCCAAAGCTCGAAAGCTTCCATCATGATAATCCGGATATCCAAGTACAAATCTTTGCGGAAGGTGCGCTGGTAAATAGTGAGATAAAAGACTATGACGTCGCAATTGACTATGGTCTTCATCCTTATAGAAATGCTAACGCGGAGCTGATTTTGGATGAGCATCTGCTACCGGTGATGAGTCCAAAATACCTTGAGGATCATGGCTGGCTAAAAACGTTGTTTGGTGAGCAAAAAAACTCAATGCCAGTGAAGCAATGGCAAGAGGCGACGCTACTACACGATGCGATGCCATGGGAAAAAGCGACGCGTGACTATGAGTGGCTATATTGGGCGTCAGCGATGGGGTTGGATTTTAAAACCGATATCGGACACTTTTTTAATCGAACGGATATGGCAATGTCTGCAGCCGAAGCAGGCGTTGGGATTGCGATGGCACGAATGGCACTGATTGAGGATGAATTGACGACAGAGCGTTTGGTTTCTCCATTCAAACCGATTCCTGCTAATGCAGGGTATTACTTGATCATGAACACACGTACGAATGCGACAGAAACGTTTCGTCACTGGTTACTTGGACAGTTGAATTAGCGTTTTATCTCTGTGATTCATCCCTACGTTATTTGTTGAAAAATTGGGCAATATAAGTTTTAAGCAAGGTAAGTGCTTTTCTTGCCGCTATTTGAGTGATGAAAGACAGGGAAGAACATGAAAGACGAAACGCTATCTATCCATTTTGGTTACGAAACTGACCCGACCACCAAATCTGTCGCGACACCGATTTATCAAACAGTCGCGTACGAGTTTGACAACGCGCAGCACGGCGCTGATCTGTTTAACTTGGAAGTGCCGGGGAATATCTACACTCGCATCATGAATCCGACTAACGATGTTCTGGAAAAACGCATGGCGGCGTTAGAAGGCGGCATTGCTGGATTGGTCGTGAGTGCGGGGAGTGCAGCGATTAACTATGCGATTCTGACCTTAGCGCAAGCGGGCGATAACATCGTTTCTACGCCGCAACTTTATGGCGGTACTTATACCTTGTTTGCGCACATGCTGCCAAATCAGGGTATTCAGGTGAAGTTTGCTAAAGATGACAAGCCAGAAAGTTTGGCCGAGTTAATTGATGAAAATACCAAAGCGGTGTACTGCGAGAGCATTGGTAACCCTGCAGGTAATATCATCGATTTAGAACGTGTGGCGGAGCTTGCTCACGCACAAGGCGTGCCTGTGATTGTGGATAACACCGTCGCGACGCCAGTGCTGTGCAAACCCATCAAATTTGGTGCGGATATCGTAGTTCACTCTCTCACTAAATACGTTGGTGGGCATGGCACCACATTGGGTGGCGTGATTGTGGATTCAGGTAAATTCCCTTGGGCGCAGCACAAAGACCGCTTTCCTGTTTTCAACCAACCAGAACCTTCTTACCACGGCGTGGTGTATACCGAAGCGTTTGGTGAGGCGGCATTTATCGGGCGTGCGCGTACCGTACCACTGCGTAATACCGGAGCCGCATTATCACCGATGAATGCATTTATGCTTATGCAAGGGCTAGAAACGTTACCGCTGCGTATGGAGCGCCATACCGAGAACACACTCAAAGTGGCTGAATTCTTGGAACAGAATGACAAAGTCAGTTGGGTAAGTTATGCCGGATTGCCAAGTTCTGAACACTTCCATCTCGCCGAAAAATACATGAAAGGTAAGCCTTCTGCGATTTTGTCGTTTGGTTTAAAAGATGGTTATGACGCTGGTGTGCGTTTTTATGATGCTTTGAAAATCTTTAAGCGTTTGGTGAACATTGGCGATGCAAAATCATTGGCTTGTCATCCTGCATCGACGACTCATCGTCAATTGAGCGAAGCAGAACAAAAACAAGCTGGTGTGTCTCCAGAGATGATTCGTTTATCGGTGGGTATTGAACATATTGACGATATTCTAGCCGATTTAGAACAGGCACTAAACGCGTAAACGATTCTGTTTTTAGCTTTGGGTTACCCATAGGCCAGCCTTTAAAAAAGCTGGCCTATTTTTATTTTATTGTTTAAATATCAAGGGTTTTGGTGTTTTTGGTTTGTGGCATTCCAAAAGCTCATAGAGGGTGAGATTTATTCTCTTGTCACGTTTGGGTTTGTTCCTGATGATGTGTGCAAGTATTACACATTGGAAGGGACTCAAATGTCTTACGTATTTCACCGTCATTGCCATGCCACGCTACCAATCATCGATAGAGGTGAAGGTGTTTATCTATTCGATAAGCATGGAAAGCAGTATCTCGATGCTTGTGGTGGTGCTGCGGTATCAAACCTTGGCCACAGTCATCACGCCGTTAAAAAAGCCATGTTGGAACAGATCGAGCGAGTGCCATTTGCTCATACTGGATTTTTTACTAGTGACAACAGTGAGCGCCTAGCAGAATTGATTTGTCAGCACATGCCTGAACAGTTCAACCATGTGTATTTAGTCAGTGGAGGATCAGAAGCGGTGGAGTCGGCACTAAAAATGGCGCGGCAGTATTTCGTGGAATCAGGTAAGCCAGAGAAAAAGCAATTCATCGCGCGTCAGCAAAGTTATCACGGTAATACCTTGGGGGCTCTGGCTGTCGGAGGTAATGAATGGCGACGTGAACCGTTCAAACCCATCTTACACCCGAGCCATCATATCGCCCCTTGCTATGCTTATCGTTATCAGCAGAGTCATGAGTCGGAATTGGATTACTCATTGCGAGCGGCGAATGAGCTAGAGGCAAAAATTCTTGAGTTGGGGGCTGATAATGTCATGGCTTTTGTCGCTGAGCCCATTGTGGGAGCCACCGCTGGAGCTGTGCCTGCCACACAAGGTTACTTCAAGCGTATTCGCGAAATATGCGACCAATACGATGTGTTATTGATCTTGGATGAAGTCATGTGTGGCGTTGGACGCAGTGGCAGTTTTTTTGCGTTTGAGCAAGAAGAGGCAGAACCCGATCTGGTGTGTATGGCTAAAGGGCTTGGTGCGGGTTATCAACCTATTGGCGCGGTGGTTGCGAATGATCGAGTCTATCAAGCTATTGCTGATGGAAGCGGTTTTTTCCAACATGGTCATACTTTTATGGCGCACCCTGTGGCGTGCGCTGCTGCCGTGGCGACCATTCAAACCATCTTCCAAGATAATTTGTTAACGGCGGTGAATCGGCAAAGTGCTTTGCTGCGTAATGAGCTTACTTCTGCATTGGCCCATTTACCGTACATTGGCGACATTCGTGGTAAAGGTTTGTTTTTTGGCATTGAGCTGGTGGCGGATCAAGAAAGCAAGGCGCCTCTGAGTAAAGCCACATTGGCAGACAAACGCATCAAACAGCGAGCAATGGAAAATGGCTTAATGTGCTATCCAATGGGCGGAACGATTGATGGCGTTAATGGGCACCATATCTTGCTTGCGCCGCCATTCATTATTCAGCCTCACCATATTGATGAGCTAGTTGGCAAACTCTCATTAACGCTAAAAGAGGTAGCGAAGGAATGGAATTAGAAAATCGATGTATACGAGAGCCTATCGCTATTATCGTGGCCCCAAACGGTGCAAGAAAAACTAAGCACGATCACGCCAGCTTACCCATGACAACAGACGAACTGGTTGCAGAGGCTATCGCTTGTCAAACGGCAGGGGCTGCCATGATCCATTTGCATGCTAGAGACGCCAACGGACGTCATTCATTAGACATCGACGACAACATGGCAATTTACCATGCCGTGAAAGAAGCGGTGGGACAAAACATGATGGTACAGCTCACCACAGAGGCGGTGGGCTTGTATTCTCCGCCACAACAGATGGCGTTAGTTAAAGCTGTGAAACCAGAAGCGGCTTCTTTTGCATTGAGGGAGTTAATCCCTGATCGCGCAAGTGAGAAAGAAGGGCATGCCTTTTTCCATTGGGTGGCAGAACACAACATCGTGAGCCAAATTATTCTCTACGATGCAACCGACATTGAACGTTATTTCCAACTGCGTGATGCGGGCGTGTTACCTAAAACGCATCAGCATGCATTAGTGGTGTTAGGGCGTTATCACCAAGCTCAACAGTCTTCGCCATGGGATTTACGAGGTTTGAATTTGGCGCGTTTTGTCGAGGAAGAAATTCGATGTGCCATTTGTGCTTTTGGCGCGCGAGAGCAAGACTGTTTAGCGAGTGCGATGTTACTTGGATTCGATGTGAGAGTGGGGTTTGAGAATAACCACGTCGATGTGGCAGGCGAATTAGCAATCAGTAACGCGGCTCAGGTGGAAGCTCTACGCGATGTGGCGCATCGCTTTGCTATTCCTTTACACAGTGCGCAAAGTTTGCGTTCAGCTTTGAAGTAAATCTGCTCGCGGAAAAGAAAAAAAAGAAGAAAGGAAAGTAAAAAGGCTCCATCGGAGCCTTTTCGGTATTTGTCGTTAGTTCTCAGTTTGCGCTACAGGTTGACGAGCGGGGTGTTTGATAAACACCGCGACAACAGCCGCTATCGCTAATGCAAAACAGTAGTAAGAATTGGCAACTACTTCAAGTGGCGAGAGGTTGAACACGGAACCTAGCAGCAGTACTTGAGCACCGTAAGGCAACACGCCTTGCACCACGCATGAGAAAATGTCTAACAAGCTTGCTGAGCGGCGAGGAGAGACATTATTCTCTTCCGCCAGTTGGCGAGCAACGCTGCCCGATACAATGATGGCTACGGTGTTGTTTGCCGTACAGCCATTGACCATTGATACCAAACCTGCAATACCTAGCTCGCTTGCACGACTGTTCGCATGCTTAGAGTGACTAGAGCCAAACGCGTGGATAAGGCTACTAACGAAATTTGTTAGAAAAGCAAGACCACCTTGGCGACGCATCAGTTCACTCAAACCACCAATCAGCATGGATAACAAGAAGATCTCTTGCATGTTACCAAAGCCTTTGTAAACGTCTTGGGCTAGATTAGTTAGTCCGTAATTGTCAATCGATGCCAAGCTCACGCCGCCAGCCAAAAGAATGCCAATCGACAGAACCACAAACACATTCACACCAGATACCGCTAGGATCAAAATAGTGATGTACGGCAAGACTTTTAGCCACTCAATATCGCCAGTTGCAGGCACTTGAGTCGCGGTACTGTTGAAAGCGAACACTACAATCGCGATCAACGCCGCAGGTAAAGCAATACGAATGTTCTCTTTAAACTTGTCTTTCATCTCACAACCTTGAGAGCGTGTCGCCGCGATGGTGGTGTCAGAGATGATAGAAAGGTTATCACCAAACATAGCGCCGCTCAGTACAACGCCTGCGGTTAACGGTAAGCTCATTCCTGCTGATTCAGCAATACCCAACGCTACGGGGGCAACGGCTGCGATGGTACCCATCGAAGTCCCCATTGCTGTTGCGATAAAAGCAGAAATCAGAAAAATGCCCGGTAAAATCATGCTGGTTGGAATAGCGGATAAACCAAGGTTTACTGTTGCATCAACACCGCCAGAGGCTTTTGCTACCGCAGCAAAGGCACCTGCAAGCAGATAGATCATACACATTGCGATTATGTCTGGGTGGCCAACACCACGCATGAAGTGTTCGATTGAGCGGTTAAGTTTCTCTTTACTTAAAAGAAACGCAATGATGATGGCTGGTAATACCGCGATGGGTGCAGGCAGCTGGTAGAAGGCAAATTCCACGCCTTGCAAAGATAAGTAAGTGCCTACGCCAATAAATAGCGCAAGGAATACAATTAATGGGATCAGTGCGACCGCAGACGGTGCAACTGTTTTAGTAGTTTGTTGGGAACCGGACATGTAAACGACAATGTTAATGATAAGAGAGAAGAGCAGACTAATATCACATTTCTACATTGTCAACGTCTAGACGTCTAAATGGCTGTTTAAATTTTACACGTAAAGAAAAAGATAAAAGCTCGTGTTGCGTATCTCACTGATACCACGAGCTTTAGTTATGCGCTAATGAAGAGACTGTTGTTATTGCATTGATTTGGCTTTTTTGCGTTTAACAATACCTAAAACCATCCACGTAAATAAGACAGCAGCAAATGCCCATACCAGATATTTGTATTCGGTGTACAGGTTGCTCAACACGCTTAAATGCTCAAATGCAAAGTGAGTTAACAAGCTGAATACCAATACCCAAACCGTCGCCGCGAGGGCGTTACCGAGCAAAAACTCTCTACGTGGCATTTTCGCGATACCGCATGCAAGAGGCATAAATTGCTTCATTCCTTCAATAAAGCGGCTGACGACCAAGCACGTAGGGCCGTATTTCTGGATAGTTAATTGAAGCGTTTGCATCTTCGGGCCGGAAATGTAGCCTTTTTTATCTAACCACCCCTCAAAGTAATAACCGATTAAGTAGCCACAGGTATTACCAAAAAAGCAACTCAGCCACGATACCATCATTACCATACTTAGGTTCATGACTTGTTCTGACGAGAGCAAAGATGCCGCGATCATCAGTGATTGACCAGGCATCGGGATACCTATCCCTTCTAGAAATATACTGACAATCAGCGCAACGTAGCCATATTGCTCAAGCAAAGGCTTCATTGACATGAGAAGTTCGTTAATATGTTCCAAAAGCTTTCCCCTAATAAAAGCGGAACGAAGTTGGAGTGATACTCCGAATGTCCTATTGGGTCAATTCTTGTTTCTCACCGTTGAGAAAAACTGACATGCCTCTGATAATTGCGCTGAATCAACCTGCAGCTTGCTTTACTCGCCGCCACGCTCTTTGGTAGCGGCGAATTAGGGAGATCCTTATGACTCTTTGGCTTTGGTGAATGCACCATACAAATCAAGGCGGCGATGACGTAAGTTGGTGACAGAGCCTTCGGTATTAAGCTGTTTCAACTTAGTCAAATCAACATCAGCGAAGATTATCATTTCGGTGTTGGCGCTTGCTTCTGTCAAGGTCGCATCGTGTGGGAAATAGATATCCGACGGTGAGAATACGGCAGATTGTGCGTACTGGATATCGACATTATCAACACGAGGTAAGTTGCCGACACTGCCCCCAATTGCAACGTAGCATTCGTTTTCGATGGCTCGTGATTGGGAACAGATTCGTACTCGTTGGTAGCCATTTTTTGTGTCTGTCCAGAAAGGAACGAATACAATTTGTGCGCCTTGTTCTGCTAACATTCTTCCCAATTCAGGGAATTCGCTGTCATAACAAATCAGTATGCCGACTTTGCCCGCATCGGTTTCGAACACTTGAACATTGTCACCACCGTCGATCACCCAGTCTTTTTGCTCATGGGGCGTGATGTGGATCTTATATTGAGCGTTTATTTCACCATCTCGTTGCAGCAAGTAGGCCACATTATACAGTTTGCCATCTTCGATAACGGGCATACTGCCTGCAATAATGTTGATGTTGTAGGTGACAGCCATCTGCGAGAAGCGGTTTTTGATCTCTTCTGTAAAGCTAGCCAAAAAGCGAATTGCTTCGACGGAATTTTGGTCGTTTTGCAATCCCATCAGCGGCGCGTTAAAGAATTCAGGGAATAGGGCGAAATCGGCTTTGTAGTTCGCAAGAGAAGAAATGAAGAACTCAGCCTGATCGAGCAAGTCCTCTAAGTCATTCATAGCACGCATTTGCCACTGCACAACACCAATACGAATCAGCGTTTTTTCTACATCATGGACGGATTGAATATCCTCTTCGTAGAAAAAGTTATCCCACTCCAGTAGAGTTGCGTAGCCTTTAGAAGCACTATCCTCTGGCAAGTAACCACGCATAATACGCTTTACATCGAAGTCATTTGCAAGCTGAAAAGACAAAATAGGATCGTGAAGCTCACGGCGTTTTATCTTGTCGATGTATTCAGCCACGCTCAATTCGTCAGCATATTTGTGGTAATTCGGGATGCGGCCACCGGCTAAAATTGCTTTGAAGTTCTTACTCCGGCAAAGCTCTTTACGCGCATCATACAAACGTCGACCTAAACGTAGCCCTCGATAGTCCGGGTGGACAAATACATCGAGACCATACATTGCATCACCGGTTACTTGATTCTGTATGACGTTGTTTTCGGTAATGATGTCGGTATATAGATGAGGAAGAGAAAAGCGGTTGTAGTCCACTTTAATGGTTAATGCTGCACCGACTATTTTGCCGTTATCTTCAATACAGATTTGGCCATCAGGAAACTGATGAATGAGATCCATAATAGTCAGCCGTGGCCATGAGCCGCCAACATCAGGAAACACTAAGTCCATTAGTTCTGCAAGCTCAGGGTAATCCGTTGGCTCAATGGTACGTAATGAGAGTTTGGGCGAATTGCTGTCCATATCTTTCAATCCATTTATCCTTTTGAAACAGTGTTAATGAGAATGCCACAATTTGGAGCAGACAGATACTGAAGTCTTTGAGTTGTTTTGGTTTACCAAAAGCATTTCAAGAAAACAATATTAGCTTAGTTTGCTCTTCAACCATTCGTAAAACGCCGCCACTTTCTTAGCCGATAGGCGATAATTCGGGATCATCACGTAATAACCATAACCACTCTGTAAAGTTAGGTTGAGAATATGTTGGATATCCCCTCTCAAAATAGAATTCTGCGCCATAAAATCAGGAAGTAAGGCGAGTCCTTTTCCCATTTTGACGGCTTCGTAAGCTAGGTAAAAATGTTCAAAGCCTACAGAGTGATAGGTAACGGTTGATTCTACTGCATGTGCCGCCTTAAATTGCTCCCACAACTGAGGACGAGTGATTTGAGGTATCAGCGGATAGTCGCTAACAGCGTGCACATTCTTGAGTGCAGGAGCGTTAGTACAACCGACCAATAGTAGTATTTCTTCGCATAGTAAGTGGCTGTATTCATAATGCGTGGATAATGGAAGGCAGCGAATATGTAAGTCACTTTCGTTGCTCGAATCTTTGACGTTCCCATCCCCAGTACAGACTCTTACTCGGATGTTAGGATGTTGCTGGTGGAAGTCATCAATATTAGGTATCAACCAAAGACTGGCAAAAGAAGGGGTTACGTCCACGGTGAGTAATTCTTGCTTTGAATCTGACTGGATTAAGTTGGCAGTTGCATGCTGAATAAGCTCCAAAGCTTCTGTGACTTGCGGCAGATAACGCTTGCCTTCTTCGGTTAACTCAATACCACTCGCCCCTCTTTGTATTAAAGGTAAACCCACCAATTGCTCCAGCGATGCGATTTGTTTGCTTACTGCGCTTTGCGTAATACATAGGGCATCCGCTGCTTTAGAGAAACTGAGGTAATTAGAGACCGCGACAAACGTCCTTAATGCTCGAATAGAAGGGTATTCACTGCCTTTTAACATACTTCAGTTCCATTAAACTCTGCTTAGGCAAAGAGTAGAGTATTCACGGCTTGAAGCAAAGTAAGATGCAACGTATGTGTGATTAGCTTCCTTTCTTATAAAAACTAGCTAAGCGTTTTTTGACTGATTAATCTACAAGAGTATTTTAGATGTTTATTTAATTTCTTTGAAAAATCTACAAATTAACAAGAATCTTTTTCACATCAGCGATTAACCTCAATTTAGTATTGTTTATATAAAGTAAACAGACAGCTCTTTTTTTCTGTTTTTGTTCGGCGATCTTTAGAGTATTGTCAGTATTCTATAAAATTAAATATATTTTTCATTAATTTAAAGTTGGCATTGCATTTGCTCTTTACTATTCGAACCTTCAATGGAACTTATATTAGGAGAACGAAATGAAAAGCAATGTTGTTACTTTGATTAGCCTTTTTTCTTTAGCAACGTTTAGTACTTTATCACATGCTGCGGACTCCAACGATCATGGTGTATATGTTGGCGCCAACTACGGTTACTTAAAAGTTGATGGACAAGATGACTTTGATGATGACAGCGATGTTATTCAAGGTTTAGTTGGTTACCGTTTTAATCCTTACTTAGCGTTGGAAGGTGGTTACATTGATTTCGGTAGCTATGGTAATAACCTAGCAAATGCCGAAACGGACGGCTATACAGCGGCTCTAAAAGTTACCGCTCCCATTGCTGATCGTGTCGACCTTTACGCAAAAGGCGGTCAAATGTGGTACTCGACGGATTACAACGTTGCGGGCTTCCAAGGCAACAAAGATGATGAAGGTGTATTCGCTGGTGTCGGTGTGGGTTTTAAAGTTACTGATAACTTCTTAGTTAACGCAGAATATATGTGGTACGACGTAGAACTCAATGCGGAGAATGTCGCGAACGGTGCAAACACGGAAACAGACTTTAACCAAGCATCACTAGGTGTAGAGTATCGCTTCTAATATAGTTAGCCGTGCTGGACTCAATAAAAGTGCGAAGCAAAATAGCTTCGCACTTTTATTATTTATCATTCAAATAATTTAAGACCGATGAAGCGTATATATAAAACGATGGCTAATTTATTTTATTGTTACTCCAGGGTATTTAATACGTTACTAGCATGACTGTCTAGCCTTTTTACTAACCTTGAAAAACAAAGCTTTATTGCTCTACAAGTAATATTAGATAGGTTAATTTCCGCATTGCCTGACATTACATTTATGTGGCCTATAATACCGCGTACGTGTTCGTTACGTTCATTTTTTAGCTCTGAAATTAGCTAATTGAACCCAAGTAGCAAGGCCTACGGTCGCATCTGTTGTATTATATGACCCAGACCTGAAATTCTTAGTAAAGTCAAAGTTGAAGAGACTATTTTACTTACCCAACCATCAGTCATCCGAGCGTTATATCTCTTGTTGAAGTCAAGAAATACGTTGCGTTCTAGATAAGTTTAAGGCTTAGATTGTAGTGCCGATCACTCATTACTTGTAGCGTTATTGACATAACCCGGAACAGATTTTTTCCTAGTCCATGAGCGTGGAAGTCGATACCAGAACCTCCTTCTAACCGATACTCAATGCCCCCGTGAATGAATGGCCAAAGAGGAGGCATAGGAACTGGAGTTGCATCATGAGTGCATTATTTAATTTCCATACAAGTCAGAGTCTATATAACCAAATAAGTTACGTTGGCTGTTCACGTAGTAGTCATCGTTTTCTTCATCATCAATTGAAAAAGCAAAGTACTTAAGAGGGTTCTCAGTGTCACAAGCAAGGTTAGCCATGTTATTTTTTACGTAATCCTCTATTTTATAACCATCAAAGCTTCCTTCCCAAATAATAGTACTTTCATCATTGCTGAGTTCTGCGACTAAAACAATAGTTACATAGCGATCAATGAGAGGAGTGCTTATGACGTCTTTATTTTCATAGACTGGAGAAAACTCAAAGCGACCAGTACTGTCTGTGAATGTTGATAAGTCTATTGATTTCCCTGACATGCTTAAACCAATACTAAGGCTAACCTTTAGGCTACTAAGTGGTTTTCCTTTCTTTGTTAACACACCATTGATTTGCGGTGTGTATTGATTAACGTGTTCGTCATTCAATTTACTTTCTTCAAAATTCATTACAATGCTCACTAATATGACTGTAATAATTCCAGCAACTTAATTTTTCACAACAATATTTTCATTTTGAAATTTAAAAATCTATATATGTTGTGTTTCTGTTCAATATCTAAGGTTAACTTTGTGATTAGAGTTACATTATTTTTTGTAACTACTGTTTGTAGTCATTACATCTATAGAGTTGTAATGAAACAAGCGAGTAGGGACTAACAATGAATACATCAATCAATTCATCGAGGGAGATGAGTATAGACTTTAGACTTAGATCTAGTTATCTCTTAGAAAGGATAGGTAAGCAGAAGACTTTTAAGTTGCAGGGCTTTTAGTACCATGCTTTCTGCCTTTTTGATTAGTACTTATGAACTTCTTGTTTACTGATTAATACTCAACGAGTTTGTAAACCTACATGGGCCAAAGGTATGCGGTAATCCATGTAGTAAGATTTCAGAAAGCATGAATGTTTGAAAAAAGAGACTATTTTAGTTGATACAAAAAAGGCCACCCGAAGGTGGCCTTTTCCAAACGTTTGGTGGAGCTGGCGGGAGTTGAACCCGCGTCCGAAAACCGTTCATCATTGGTACTACATGCTTAGTCGATCTTTAATTTCGCCATCCACCTGCGAACCGACACGCTAATGAATGACTAGCCTGAATTAAAATTCGCCGTTCATCTCTCAGGCGGGAGAATCCGGGCTAGCGCGTTTGGGTTTGATCCCTCGTTATTCCCCGTCTTACGTGCGGAAGCTAGGGCGAGAGAGCTCTTAGCAGGTTATTAAGCTGCTAGTGCGTAGTTTTCGTCGTTTGCGACTATTTTTTTGCGGTTTGTTAACGAGGCCTACCGCACCTCGGCATGCACCTCAGACTTCTGAATTCCCGTCGAATCCTAAATCAGCCCCAGGTAATATTCGCATAGTAACAGAAAAGCATTGGCTGTCCAGTACTATGCGTTTAAGTGGTCAAGATTAACGCAGCGCGCTCTTCATTACGCGTGCTTTTTCTCTTGCCCAGTCTTTTTCTTTTAGATCCGTACGTTTATCGTGCAGCTTTTTACCTTTTGCTACGCCAATTTTTAGTTTCACCCAAGAGCGAGACCAGTACAGTGAGAGGGCCGTTAATGTCATACCTTCACGGTTTACACGTCCGAATAGGTTATCCAGCTCACGACGACTCATTAGTAGTTTACGCACACGTGTAGGGTTCGCCACAACGTGTGTCGATGCCTGATTTAAAGGAGTGATTGTCATGCCACTCACAAAGGCTTCACCGTCACGCATAAATACGTAACTTTCAGAAATATTGGCTTTACCTTGGCGAAGGGCTTTCACTTCCCAACCTTGGAGCTCCAAGCCAGCTTCGATTTCATCATCGATGAAATACTCGTGGCGAGCTTTTTTATTCAGCGCGATAGTATTGCTACCCGCTTTTTGTTTCGTTTTTTTCTTTGCCATAATAGCGACATTATACGGGTTGGATATCGGATAGGAAATCCTTTTATTTGCGCAATCGTGGAATAAAAGTAAAATTGGCAGGAGCTTTAAATCTGTACATGTATCGATAGGAGTATGTATGAAGCAAGTCAGCCGTTCTGCGCTTGTGTCTTTTAGTGCTGAACAGATGTTCAATCTGGTTAACGATGTTGCTAAATACCCTGAGTTTCTGCCTGGTTGCTCGGGCTCTAGAATCATTGAGTCTTCGGGTAATGGTATGGTGGCTTCTGTCGATGTGGCGAAGGCTGGTATCAGCAAAACGTTTACTACTTCAAATGAGCTGATCCCAGGCCAAGCAATTATGATGAACTTGGTGGATGGCCCGTTTAAGACGTTGCGTGGTGGTTGGATTTTTACCGCGCTAGATGAGCAAGCTTGCAAGGTTGAACTAAAGCTTGAGTTTGAATTCTCAAGTAAAATGATTGAGATGGCCTTCGGTAAGATTTTTAACGAGCTTACTAGTAATATGGTAAATGCATTTACTAAACGCGCAAAACAGGTCTACGAGTGTTATGAGTATTGAGTCAGATATGATTCACGTTGAGGTTGTCTATGCTCTTCCTCATGAACAGCGTGTATTTAACTTAGTGGTAAATAATCACGCAACGGTAGAAGAGATCATTCGACAATCCGGTGTATTGGAGTTGTACCCTGAAATTGATTTGTCCAAGAACAAAGTGGGTGTGTTTAGTCGTAACGTGAAGTTGGATGCGACCGTTCGAGATCGAGACCGAATAGAGATTTATCGTCCGTTACTCGCCGATCCGAAAGAGATTCGCCGTAAACGGGCGGAGCAGGCTAAAGCCGAGGGGAGTGCAGACCCAGTCACCGGTGGCAAGCCTAGTTCTGTACGTAAAAATAAGCAGGATTAATATAAACCCAATAGCTCATGTGAGTTACTCAAAGTTTGACTAACGTGATTTCTATATAATAAAAAACCTCCCAAACGGGAGGTTTTTTTGCAAAAGTCAGTTTACTGAATTTGCTCGTAAAATGCGTCACTTTTTGGAAAGTCACCACTGATGTCTGCGAGTGTGCCTTGGTCATTAAAGTTTACAATCAGATCTTTCTGTACTGGTTCGCCATGGCCAGGAGTATGATGATAGATGTAATACCAAGTGTTTGGATAGCCGTTTTCAATAAGCATTGGCGACCCTAATACGAAGCGAACCTGTGCTTTAGTCATCCCAAACTTTAATTTATCAACCGCACTTTGTTCTACATAGTTGCCTTGGTTGATATCAATACGATAAACCAGTCTTTCCAATACCGAACATCCTGTCAGCAATGTCATTGCTAATGGTACGGCAACTAACCACTTCTTTAATTGCATAATAATTTCTTAGTAACCTTTAAAATACTGCGCTGATAATAAACAAGCTCGACGCAGATGTAAAAAGCTATGCGTCGTATGGTAGACAATCTGACAACGAATTTTGAGTTGAGTTGCATTTATTCACCGATATTAGGCGGTAAATGTCACCACATGACGTATTAGTTAGGTGACGAAGAGCACATTTCAATCGGAGGTAGGGTGATGGACGCTTTCAGCGGTGAGCCAAGCCTAGTGACTCGTTAGTCGGTTTTGGCGAATTCGCGTAATGCATCACCTGAAAAACGATAATACTCTTTTTCATGAATTAGTGTTGCACCAATTGAGCGGTAAAACTGACCTGCGGTAGGGTTACTACTTTCAGCTGTCCAGTCCAACCTTTGGCATCCACACTTGATCGCCAAAGATGCCAGATACTTCATTAACTTGAGACCAACCCCTTTTCCTCGAACCTTCGAAGATACGAACAGATCTTTTAAGTACATCTGTCCTGAGAGTTTTGGGGCAGGGAGCATGACGGTATAAGATGCAAAGCCTACGACGTCATCATTATCGTAAACCGCAATGATATTAACACCAGAATGTTCAGAGAAGACTTGGCTCTTTAGATAATGGACCAGATCGTGTTTTGATGAAGCTTTTTCTTTGAAGTAGTAATGTTCTAACTCAATAAAAATAGGGATGAGATCTAAGCAGTTGGTTTTGTGTATTGCTCTGATATCCATATCTCATCCCTTGTCGATTTATTAAGCGGCGATAAGCAGTTCTTTTGCGTTTGCCAACGTTGAGTCGGTTATTTGACTACCACCAAGTAAGCGAGCTAATTCTGCCACACGTTGTTGTTCATCTAATGCGTGCATTTGGGTTTCGGTTTGGCCTGCTTTGGTTTGCTTAGCAACAAACATTTGTTGATGGCCGCATCCGGCAACTTGAGGGAGGTGAGTGACACACAATACTTGAGTAGATTCGCCAAGCTTGCGTAGCATTTTGCCCACTACGGCAGCTGTTGGGCCACTAATACCTACGTCCACTTCATCGAAGATTAAACTTGGTGTATCTACTTTCTGAGCGGTGATCACTTGGATAGCTAGAGAGATACGTGATAGCTCACCGCCTGACGCAACTTTTGCTATAGGTTGCAATGGTTGTCCCGGGTTGGTCGATACTAAGAAGCACACGCTGTCCATGCCAAGCGGCGATGGGTGCGTGTTGTCATTGCTAACTTCGATACTGAATACTGCTTTCTCCATGCTCAATTCGTGCATGCTTTGTGTGATCAGTTTGTTCAGTTCTTTTGCGTAACGGCTGCGTGATTTGTGCAGTTTTTCTGCTTGTGTTAGAAAGCTTTGGTACTTGTGTTCTACTTCTTGAGCAAGTTCATCTAAACGTTCATCGGAGCAATCTAACGCTTCTACTTGGGCCAGAAGATCTTGATGATGCTGGTAGAGTTCTTCTGGCATTACGTGGTGTTTACGAGCTACAGACATCACTTTAGAAAAACGTTCTTCTACATAAGCCATACGAGCTGGATCAACATCGATGCCATCTAAGTAGCTGCGTAATTCATTCTTCGTTTCTTCAAGTTGAATCATCGCTTCTGACAGCATGTTAGGTAGCTCAGATAGCTTTTCATCTAATTCGGCTAATTGAATTAGGGAGTGATTGGCCGATTGCAAAATACCAAGCGCATTGACTTCTTCACCTTCGTAAATAAGTTCGATGGCTTGCTGACAGGTAGTGGCGAGTTCACCACTGTTGGATAGTCGTTTATGCTCTTGCTCGAGCTCTGCAAATTCTTCTTCACCTAGCGATAACTCATTCAGTTCTTTGATTTGGTATTCAAGCAACTGTTTTTGCGCCTGGTTTTGCTGGCTATTTTCTTTTAGCTGCTTGAGGTTATTATCCGCCTGACGCCAATGCTGGTAAGCACTTCGTGTGCTTTTTAGTAGGTTTAAATGCCCAGCATATTGGTCGAGCATGGCCATTTGGTGCTCACTTTTCATCAATTGATGATGAGCGTGCTGCCCATGGATATTGATAAGTAGCTGCCCTAGAGATTTGAGTTGTGATAGTGGAACAGGGCTGCCATTAATGAAGGCTCTTGAGCGGCCTTCTTTTGTGATAATACGACGCAAAATACACTCACTGCCATCTAGCAGATCGTTATCTTCTAACCAACGTGTTGCATGTAAGTTGTTGTCCAATAAAAAAGCGGCGCTAACTTCGGTTTTCTCTTCACCTTGTCGCACCATGCCGGCATCGGCTCGTCCGCCTAAGCAGAGCCCTAAAGCATCGATAGCAATGGATTTACCCGCGCCTGTTTCACCTGTAATGGTGGTCATGCCCTTAGAAAGCTCGAGTTGTAAAGACTTAACAATCGCAAAATTATTAACACTTAGATGAGCCAGCATTTTATTTACCTGTATAACCGAACAATACTGTATAAGAGAACAGTATATACTGTTTCTTTATACAGTAAAGTCAGGTGAGGAAAATTTTCTTTGTAGGCTGTTTTTTTGTGATGAAGTGGGAAAAATGAGCCGATGTGATTACAACGACTCATTAAAATTGAACAGGTTACGGACGAGTTGGGTTAATCGTTAGTGGTTCTAGTGTGACGACTGCATTCACACCTGCACCTGGGTGATCTACGTATGAAGTATCTTGCATTAGAGTGTAGTAAACGTCGACGAAGTCATCATCATTCGTGAGTACACCATCGGGGATAGTGTCGATGATCTTGTTCGTGATTTGCGGAATAATCGCGTAAGCCTGAACTTCTGGATCTGGAATCGCTTTCAATACTTCTTCGGCAACTTGAACAAGGAGTTTTGCCAATTGTTTATAGTCTGTGCCGTCATCTTGCTCCATGAGCACAATGTCTGCCGCACCCCAGCGGTAACGAGACCAGTGAATAATGATCTGATTTGGATAGTAATCTTGGTTATCGTAGTCTAAGTATGGAAGCTCCACCAAATCGAGAGTAGGTTCATCACGACTTGGATTGACGCCCGTTACGATAGCGTAGATTTCTGCCTTGCCAGAGATCCAAGGTTCTTTGTCATCGGCTAGACGGATCTTTTTCAACTGCGTGGTTTGAATTGGAGCCGCTTCGCCCACTGCGCTACTTGACAATAACGGTGTATTTTGGCGTTGTTCATCAGCAATATATGGTTGAACTAAAGCTGGTTGACCGAGTTTTTTCATCTCAGCTTGCATAGCTTGCAAGCCTGCTTTTAGCTCTGCAGAGCTATTGTTATCAACGACAAGTACAGGTACCTCAGGGAGCTGGTAAACATCGAGTTGATGGATGTTGCCATAAACATCAAATGCTTCGATGTATTGCCAATTCTCATCATCACCACTTGGTTCAAACGCAAATAATGGCTCGACCTCGCCACTTTGCCATGCTGTTATCATGGCTTCATTTGCCAAGCGAACTTCTAACAACTGATCTGAGTATTCAGAAATACCTTTCCAGCTACGAATTTGAGTGTCAGCTTGTACAAGCTGGCGGCTGAACTCTGAGTTAGGGTTTTGCTTAACAAATGCTGATACAGACACGTTAGTCTGTTGCGGAGTAATATCTCTTCTCAACATGGGTTCAATGGCAGCATAGTTCTCACTCAATTGTTGAGCTAGGGCACGCTTCGTCTTAGTGATATCTTCCGCTTTTGCGTTGGATACACTGTTGACTTGCGTTTCCTCTGATTGACAGCCAATAAGTGCTAATGTACTGAGAACAGACAGAATGATGGTTTTCTTCATAATATGTCCTTTATTGATTGTATGAAATAGAGTTAATACTCTATTCATGGTGAGAATATCACCGGACATAGATCATTGAATTTGCTTTTCTATCTTTTGTGTAAAGTTTGCCCACAGGATCAAAATTTATAAGCTTCTCTTTAATGATGACAAATATCGTGTCGCCTCACTACTTTGTGTCTATTTCTTGTCTAAGAAAGCCAAAAGCCAGTAGCAATTGAGCTGCTGGCTTTTTTATTGAAGTTATTACCCTGAGTAACAAGTGTTAGAACAATTTACTAGACCAGCCAAGCTTATTCCGTAAGACGTGATAGTAGCTGTAGTCTTTTGGATGGATGAGCTTTAGTACATTTGGACTTTGATAGATGTGAATTTCGTCGCCAGGGGTAACTGGAAGTGAGACTTGTCCATCACAGCTAACTTCTTGTGTTCCACGGTTTTCTGGTGATACCACCAATTTAATTCGACGTTTTCCATCAACCACCAAAGGTCGACTCGACAATGTATGAGGGAACATTGGCACGAGTGAAATGGCATTCAAGCTAGGAGAAAGAATTGGGCCGCCGCCAGAAAGTGAATATGCCGTCGAGCCAGTCGGAGTGGAGACAATCAAACCGTCGGCCCGTAAAGAGAAGGCGAAGCTTTCATCAATATACACTTCAAATTCAATCATATGAGCAATTTGCCCTGGGTGAAGTACGGCTTCGTTTAGCGCAGCGTTATGGCTCTTTATTTGTCCGTGGCGGTGTACTTCCGCCTCTAAAAGAAAACGCTCCTCTTCAATGTACTCACCGTCGAGTACCGCTTGCAGAGACGCTTGGAAGTCGTCTGGGTTCAAGTCAGTTAAGAAGCCCAAATTTCCGCGGTTCACGCCTATAACTGGTACATCAAATCGGGATAAAATTCTTGCTGCACCTAGCATGTTGCCATCGCCACCAACCACAATGGCTAGATCGGCATTTTTTCCTAGTTCAACTAAGCTAGCAAACTGACTCTGTGGGATATCATCCAGTATTGCGGCAAGGCGATCGTCAATGAATACTTTATAGTCCTCAGAGGTCAACCATTGGTACAACTCTTTATGAGTTTGAATTGCTTGTTGATCTCTTGGTTTTCCGATAATCGCGATCACGTTACATGGATTTTTCATAGCATTTCCGCATTAAAGAGGCTTGAATCAGGAATCTTCATCCCCATAATAATGGCAAGTCACCTAAATATGCGAATTTTTATGTGGTTAAAGCCCGCAAAAACGCGCATGGCTTTAAGGGCATTATGTTGAATTCTGGAGATATCATGAGCAACGAAGAAAACAAAGTTACAGAAGAAGAGCTTGATCAAATCATCGAAGAGGCTGAAAAAGTAGAAGCTGAAGCGCAAGAAGTTGAAGCTGAGCTTGAAGAGCTTGGTGATGAGACAGACGCTAAGATTGCTCAACTAGAAGCGGCACTATTGTCTAGCGAGGCAAAAGTAAAAGAGCAACAAGATGCGGTGTTGCGTTCTAAAGCTGAAGTAGAAAACATGCGTCGTCGCACTGAGCAAGAGATCGATAAAGCACGTAAGTTTGCGTTGAACAAGTTTGCAGAAGAGCTGCTTCCTGTTATTGATAACCTAGAGCGTGCAATTCAAGCGGCAGATACAGAGAATGAAACTGTGAAGCCGTTCCTAGAAGGCGTTGAACTAACACATAAAACGTTTGTAGACGTTGTCGCGAAATTTGGCTTGAAAGCAATCAACCCTGAAGGTGAAGCATTCAATCCAGAGTTCCATCAAGCGATGTCGATTCAGGAGAGCCCTGATCATGAATCAAACACTGTTATGTTTGTTATGCAAAAAGGTTACGAACTAAACGGCCGTGTGATTCGTCCGGCAATGGTAATGGTTGCTAAGTAACTTTAACTACCTGTTTTTTAAATATAAAAGCGCCCATCATTTTTGATGGGCGCTTTTTTGTTTTAAACATAAATGACTGCATCGAACTTCGTTGTATATCGATAAATGAAAATTTGATCCCCTTCATATTTTTTCCTATTGGTTAATTATTTTCCTATAGGAGATTTTCTCTCATCTCGCTGCGTGTTTATTAACGGAAAGGGCTATAAGTGGTTGTAATCATTCGCTGTGTGAATGTTTGTTCTGCATAGGAATGTAAATATAGTCATTTTTTCCAAAACAATTTCGTTAACAAAAATGTAAATTATCACTTTATTTTGTAACTTCGGTGTGTATGATTTGCGACTAATGCTTTAAAAGTAAGCATATATAACTACAAAAATGTAAATAGTAAACACAACATATCGGAGATTTATAATGGATAAATCGCTTTCTAGTAAGATTTTTATAGGCTTGTTTGCCGGCCTTGTGCTGGGGACTGCAATTCAGTACTTATTTAGCGGTATTGCGATTTTTGATACATACCTACTTGGAGCAGCAGAAGGTGTTGGCGGCATGTTCGTCTCACTGATCAAATTGCTTGTTGTTCCTTTAGTTTACGTTTCAATCGTATGCGGCATTGTTGACTTGAAAGACATCAGTGCATTTGGTCGTCTTGGTGGAAAAACTTTTACCCTTTACATTCTTAACACCATCATTGCGATTACGGCGGCTTTGACTGTCGGCTTGATCTTCCAGCCAGGAGCGGGCGCTAATCTAGCAGGAACGGTATCTGAGGCTGTACAGTTGACAACGACAGATACGCCGGACATTTTCTCTTTAGTTGTTAACATTGTTCCTAGCAACCCTGTGCAAGCGTTTGCTAGCGGCGACATGCTGCAAATCATCTTTATGGCAATTTTGACGGGGCTTGCAATTCAAGCTTTGGATTCTCGTGGTGGCCCAGCTATTCGCACATTCAAAATGGCAAATGAAATCATGATGAAATTGGTTGGATTAGTGATGAGTCTTGCACCATATGGTGTGTTCGCACTAATGATTCAACTAGGTGCAACGCTAAACGCCAATACATTAATGTCCGTTGCCGGTTACGTGGCTTTGGTGGTTGCGATGTTGGTGTTCTGGATCTTCTTCTTCTACCCAATGGCAGTGAGTATTGCGACAGGAACTTCTCCAAAGACTTTCCTACGTGCAACTCGTGAGCAGATTCTTTTCTCTCTATCTACCGCGAGCTCAAACGCGACTATCCCGGTAACGATGCGCACACTGACAGAAAAGCTTCAGGTCTCTAAATCGGTTGCTGGCTTCGGTGTACCACTGGGCGCAACGATGAATATGTCTGGTGTGTCTATCTATATTGCTCTAGCAACGATGTTTGTTGCGAACGCTTTTGGCCAGCCTATTAACACCGCAGACATCTTCACACTTGGCTTAACTATTCTTCTGTTATCTATTGGTGCTGGCGGCGTTCCTGGTGGCGGCGTGGTAATGGTAGGCGTTTTGCTTCACCAGCTGGGTTTACCACCTGAAGGTTTAGCAATCATTGCAGCGGTCGACCGTATCAATGATATGTTCTGTACATCATCTAACGTTGTCGGCGATACGGCAGTGAACACCATTGTTGCAAAAACAGAAGGTGAGATAGGTAAAGAAGAAGGTGTTGATGCTGAGCCGGCTCAAGCGAACGCCTAATACCTTGAATAATTTATTTTAACCCTAATATTGAAGCGAGCTCTTATGAGCTCGTTTTTTATTTAGGAAGAGTCGGGCATAAATAAATTTATCTGGGAAATGACGTTTTGTTGCGCTACAGCAGTGTGACGAGTTCCCAACTAATCAGAAAGAAACACATAAATTTCGAAAAAAGACGCTTTTTTTTAATTCTGCCCTTGAAAAGCATTTTGCCGCCCTTATCTATGTGGCATAGAGAAGCAAACATTGATTATTTTTGTTTGTGAGCAAGGGTTGAAACCCGATTCTCCTCCCCCCACATTGGGGTTATAACCAAACGAAAATAGAATTTATTCGGAGATAGCCAGATGGGTAAAATCATTGGTATTGACTTAGGTACTACTAACTCATGTGTTGCTGTATTAGACGGCGACAAACCACGTGTAATTGAAAACGCAGAGGGCGAACGTACTACTGCATCGGTTATTGCTTACACTGACGGTGAGACGCTAGTAGGTCAACCAGCGAAACGTCAAGCAGTAACTAACCCAGAAAACACGCTATTTGCAATTAAGCGTCTAATCGGTCGTCGTTTTGAAGACGAAGAAGTTCAGCGTGACATCGAAATCATGCCTTACAAAATCGTTAAGGCTGACAACGGTGATGCTTGGGTAGAAGCGAAAGGCCAAAAAATGGCAGCTCCTCAGGTTTCTGCTGAAGTTCTTAAGAAAATGAAGAAAACTGCTGAAGACTTCCTTGGTGAGGAAGTAACTGGCGCAGTTATCACAGTACCTGCTTACTTTAACGATGCTCAGCGTCAAGCGACAAAAGATGCTGGCCGTATCGCAGGTCTAGAAGTTAAACGTATCATCAACGAACCAACAGCAGCTGCGCTAGCTTACGGTCTTGATAAGAAGGGCGGCGATCGCACTATCGCGGTATACGACCTTGGTGGTGGTACATTCGATATTTCAATCATCGAAATTGATGAAGTTGAAGGCGAGAAAACATTCGAAGTTCTAGCAACTAACGGTGATACTCACCTAGGTGGTGAAGACTTTGATAACCGTCTAATCAACTACTTGGTTGATGAGTTCAACAAAGAGCAAGGCATCAACCTTAAGAACGACCCACTAGCAATGCAGCGTGTTAAAGAAGCAGCAGAGAAAGCGAAAATCGAGCTTTCTTCTACTTCTCAAACAGACGTAAACCTACCTTACGTTACTGCAGATGCAACTGGTCCTAAGCACATGAACATTAAAGTGACTCGTGCAAAACTAGAATCTCTAGTTGAAGACCTAGTACAACGCTCTCTTGAGCCATTAAAAGTAGCTCTAGCTGACGCTGACCTATCAGTAAACGACATCACTGACGTAATCCTAGTTGGTGGTCAGACTCGTATGCCAATGGTTCAAGCGAAAGTTGCTGAGTTCTTTGGTAAAGAAGCGCGCCGTGACGTAAACCCTGACGAAGCAGTAGCAATGGGTGCTGCAGTTCAAGGTGGTGTACTTGCTGGTGACGTTAAAGACGTACTACTACTAGACGTAACTCCACTGTCTTTAGGTATCGAGACAATGGGTGGCGTGATGACTAAGTTAGTTGAGAAGAACACAACTATCCCAACTAAAGCGAACCAAGTTTTCTCTACAGCGGAAGACAACCAGAGCGCGGTAACTATCCACGTTCTACAAGGTGAGCGTAAGCAAGCGATGTACAACAAGTCTCTAGGCCAATTTAACCTAGAAGGCATCCAGCCTGCACCACGTGGTATGCCACAAATCGAGGTTACTTTTGACCTCGATGCGGATGGTATCCTACACGTGTCTGCGAAAGACAAGCAGACTGGTAAAGAGCAGAAGATCACTATCCAAGCTTCTGGCGGTCTAAGCGATGAAGACATCGAGAAAATGGTTCAAGAAGCAGAAGCTAACAAAGAAGCGGACAAGAAGTTCGAAGAGCTAGCGACTGCACGTAACCAAGCTGACCAAATGATTCACGGTACTCGTAAGCAAGTAGAAGAAGCTGGTGAAGCGCTACCTGCAGAAGAGAAAGAGAAGATTGAAGCAGCAATTTCTGAGCTAGAAACAGCACGTAAAGGTGAAGACAAAGAAGCTATCGATGCTAAAGTTCAAGCACTAATGACTGCTTCTCAAAAGCTGATGGAAATCGCTCAACAACAAGCTCAAGCGCAGCAAGCACAAGGTGCTGACGCAGGTGCACAGTCTAAAGAAGACGACGTTGTAGATGCTGAGTTCGAAGAAGTTAAAGACGACAAGAAATAATATTTCTTAACCAGATGGCTGCATAGCCATCTGGGGTCGATAAGACTTCGTGTGCGGGCGTTTGGGGCAACTCTTACGCCCGTCTGTTTGTAAACGCTGTCTTTCTAGTTAAGTATGTTGCAGACAAGTGCACTTACCTAGAACGATACAAACACCAAGCGGTGAATCGATGCCGTTTGTAGTAATTAACTGGTGACGAAGAACATGTCAAAACGTGATTTTTACGAAGTATTAGGCGTAAGCCGTGATGCCTCAGAGCGCGATATCAAAAAGGCGTATAAGCGTCTAGCGATGAAATTCCACCCAGACCGAAACCAGGGTGATGATTCTGCGGCGGACAAGTTTAAAGAAGTAAAAGAAGCGTACGAAGTTCTGACCGACCCTCAAAAGAAAGCGGCGTACGACCAATACGGTCATGCTGCTTTTGAACAAGGCGGCGGTGGTTTCGGTGGCGGCGGCTTTGGCGGCGGCGGTGCTGATTTCGGCGACATCTTTGGCGATGTATTCGGTGACATCTTTGGTGGTGGTCGTCGTGGCGGTGGTGGCCACCGTGCCCAGCGAGGTGCTGACCTACGTTACAACATGGAATTAACGCTAGAAGAAGCAGTTCGTGGTGTAACGAAAGAGATCGAAGTACCGACACTAGTACACTGTGATACCTGTGATGGTAGTGGCGCGAAGAAAGGTTCATCTGCTGAAACATGTGGTACCTGTCATGGTCATGGTCAAGTACAGATGCGACAAGGCTTCTTCGCAGTGCAACAAACCTGTCCTACCTGTCACGGTAAAGGTAAAATCATTAAAGACCCTTGTAATGAGTGTCATGGTCAAGGTCGTAAGCAGAAAACAAAAACACTTAACGTTAAGATCCCAGCAGGTGTTGATACTGGCGACCGTATTCGTCTATCTGGCGAAGGTGAAGCGGGAGAAATGGGGGCGCCTGCTGGCGACTTGTATGTACAAGTGCACGTGAAAGAGCACCATATCTTCGAGCGTGATGGCAACAACCTATACTGTGAAGTGCCAGTAAGCTTTGCGATGGCGGCTCTAGGTGGTGAAGTTGAAGTGCCAACTCTAGATGGTCGCGTAAGCCTAAAAGTACCTTCAGAAACGCAAACAGGTCGTATGTTCCGCATGCGTGGTAAAGGTGTGAAAGGCGTTCGCGGTGGCGGTGTTGGTGATCTTATTGTGAAGTTGGTTGTTGAAACACCAGTAAACCTAAGCTCACGCCAAAAAGAACTGCTCAAAGAGTTTGAAGAGTCTTGTGGTGGTGAAGCGGCGACAAAGCACAAGCCTAAATCAGAAGGCTTTTTCAACGGTGTGAAAAAGTTCTTTGATGATTTAACCAGCTAAGACGTTAGTGAAAAGCACAAATACAAAGGCCTGCTAAAATGCAGGCCTTTTTGCATCTCGGTGTTCTTGCTAGTTCCAGCAATCACTTGGTTCTTCGACATTTGTTGACGTTAAAGTAATCGTTTTAGAACCAGTCAAGCACTCGTCGTCGTCTTGTCCAAGAGGTGATTTTGCTGTTGCTGTAATGGTATAGGCCGTACTTGCAGAGCTAGCAATATCGAAAGAAAATCTATTTTTGTCTGAGTCACATAGAGTGCATGTTCCTCCAGAGAGAATATGACTCCAGTCGTACCCACCATCATAAGATGTCTCTAGCTCTAGCTGAATTCGACTAAGATCGCTCAAGGCAACCGTCCTATGAGACTTGATTACATGATTAGTGTAAGAAGGGTAGGCGATCGCAGCAATGATCCCGACAATCACGACAGCTATCAGTAATTCGATCAATGTCATCCCTCTCAATCCTTTTTTGTAGCCGTTACAACGAGAAATTCGAATCATCACGAGTAGTTTCCTTTTCACTTTTCCGCCTATTTTTGGCAGGTGATAGCATCTGTGCAAGATGAATTACGGCCCTTTTGCCGTTTACATAGGAATTTGGGAAATGCCTCGCGGGTTTACGTTGTTGGAGCTTCTTATTACTGTTGCTGTACTGAGTGCTTTATTGGCTACAGCTGCACCATCTTTCAAGAATGTCTTTGAAACCAACAAAATGCAGCGCTTAGCTAATGAATTGCATGGCTTTGTTATTGAAGGCAAGTCTGAAGCAGTATTACGGCGTGAAAGACTTTGGGCACACATCATCATGTCTGGGAGCTCATCCAGTGACGGAAACTGGCGTATTGATTTGACAGATAACGGAGCTGAGGGAGCTGGGACTGTGTTGTTCTCTTTATCCGGTAAGCCGTATTACGGTATTGTCGTTACCCCGAGCTATGCTTCCGATCAAATCAGCTTCGACGATGTCCATGGTCGACCATCATCAGGAAACTTGAAGTTTCATCCTGTTGGTGAATCATCAAAAGCCTTAAAACTCATTTCTCATACTTTATCAGCCCGCGTAAGAGTATGTAGTGATAACAGCGGCACAGAATATTACGGTTATTCAACTTGCTCTTAAGGATGGCTATGTTTAAACAAAAAGGGGCGAGCCTTATTGAGTTTATGATCGCATCTGTGCTTGGGCTTATTTCTCTTGCGACAGTGGGGTCAATCTATGTGAGTGGTCAACGAGTGATAATGGAGCGTTCGAAAGAGTTAATGTTGTTACAGAATTCTGAAAGTGTCGTGCAGATGCTCAAGAGCGACATTCAGCGTGCTGGTTTTGACGGTAACAATGGTCATTCTATAAAAATATCGGGCTCAGCGAACACAATTTACACTCTTGATGATGTTGATAGAGGGCTAATTGCTTACGCCTATTACATAGGTGTTTCTGGCTCTGCTCCTTTATATAAAAACGTGGCTTATGAGCAACGAGTTAATACGCTAGAGTCGCTATTTGTGTGTGAAAAAAAGCAAATAACGATATGGGATGTTAATGACGTGGTCAACCTTGCAGGCACAGGCTCATGTAACACTCTCTTTGATAAAAAAGTTATTCACGTTAATCGATTTGACCTGACTAGTGATTTGCTAGAAAGCACTGATGCAAAAAGTGCACTGGTGACCATTACATTGGGAACCGAATTGAAAGACGTGACAGATATTCGCACGCAGCAGTCGTTTACTGCGATGCAAAGGAACTGGCAGTAATGAAGAAACAACAAGGTGCAGCTGCGTTATTAGTTGTGGGTGTATTGCTAGTTGCGGCATTAATGATGTCGCTTGGTAGCTACAAGTCTCTTTTTTATCAGATCAAGCGTGCCAACAATCAAATTGAAGCACGACAAGAACATTGGCTTGCAGAAGGGGGATTGGAGTGTTTCTATTCTTTAGTTCAAAGTACCGGTGATATTTCTTCTGCAACTTCACTAATTTCAAGCCGATGTGAAACACCTTTAGGTTTACATCAATTAGCATTGGAACCCGACAACAAGCTGTTAAGCAAACCAGCTCCAAACTCCAGCCGGACCGTTGAAAAACAACTTGTCCTTTCAAGAGGAAGAGCGTCCGGAGCACTAAAAAGTAGTACAGATTTATACGTTAATGGTAGCTCCGCATTTTCAACACCAGATCCTGGCGAATTTGTAGGAAGTGGGTGGGAGTGTGTTGCTATTCGCTATAAGAATGCATTTCACTCACGTGCTGGAGCGACAAACCAAGGGGTTATACATGGTTCTGCCCCTTATGCTGATTTTGTTCACAACAATATAGATTGTAAATCGGAACATATGAGTGTGACCTCTTCTGACTCAGATTACGGAGAGGACTTTATTCAAGATGCAGACCTAGAGCCATTTTACGACATTTTTAGAGAGCAACGCAGTGACTGGAACTCGGTGAAATCAGGCTGGGGGTTTACTACGATTGATTACGACGACTCAACTAACCAAGTCGTTACTGATTGTGGAAAGAAAGTTGGGGAGCAAATTTCAGCAGGGAAAACTCATATTTGGGTTACGGGGTCCTGTGAGTTTACTTCCTCTAAAAAGAATAGCTCTGGAGAGTATGAGAATGATTCTGATGGGATACTAATCAAAGGAGGCATTGATTATCTTAATGAAGCTTTTGCCGCTACTGGAGAAGCTCCAATATTACTTGTGGTTCAAGATGGTATTTTTGCTGTACATGGTTCAATGACATTCCCTGGTATGCTCTATCAACTTACGACTAATTCACTTACAGATTTAGATACACATTGGAACTTGTTCGAGGCCAAAGATCATTTTGGGGATGCGGCTAACTTTCCCACGCTTGCTCCAGATAAAGTCGTTTACCTGCAGCGTGGCTCATTTAGTTTTTCGGGGGGACAAGTCTTAGATAGTCCAGGTTACAGTGCTTATTTTGTTAACTCTCTAAATTTTGCTTACAACCGAGATAACATCGATGAGGTCGTTGATCCGATTATTAATTTCCGCTGGAAAAAAGGCTCCTGGAATGATCTCTAAACAAAAAGGTTTTAACCTTCTTGAAGTTCTAATTTCTTTTCTACTTATCGGTGTTGGGGCACTAGGTTTAACTAAGCTAAACGTGTATTTAGAACGCGAATCCGAATATGCCATAAAAAGTATTGAAGCACTTCGTCTAGCAGAAAACCAGCTCGAATGGTTCCGGACGCGTGGTGCTTCTGCGGCGATGTCTACCATCACACCTGCAAATTTTGCTTCTATTGCAACAGGCTCTTCTGTTACTGGATCTTATGTCGTCGAGTGGGAAGTTCCAGCTGCCACGGTTTCAGGAACACTGAAAACTATCACCATTACCTCTAGCTGGAAGGATAGAATCGGCGAGACGCGATCAGTTCAGCTTAAAACGATGATCTCACAATACAGTGAATTCGAAAACTAAGTTCAATTGCATACATAGGCTGAGACAAATGCGGATGTAATTCTTGTTTAATACCGAATTGGTCACGGTTAATAAATGGTTTTTGAACTGTTAATTGAGTTGATGTGCTACTGTTTTTATTATGTTTAATTGAAGTGGTGTTTTTGCAAAATATATCTCCAATTATGAAAAAAAATCTAGAACCTTGTGCTTTCTCCATTAGTGTTTACTAGAATACTCGTTGGATAGTAGGCCGTTATAATTATTCAAATAGGCCTTGGCACCAACATCATTCACTATGGAGTTACCATGAGTAACCAAGCTGTAAATAAAGCACCATCATCGAAGCCGAGCGGGATGGAGCGCTTTTTAAACTTTATCGAGAGGACAGGTAACAAAATCCCTGATCCTGCGATTTTGTTCTTCTGGGCATTGATCATTACTTGGGCGGCGTCAGCACTTTTGTCGAATGTATCATTCGATCTTCCAAACCCTCGAACGGGCGAAGCTCTTACTATCACCAACTTACTTACGGGCGAAGCGCTAGCAAGTTTCCTTGCTAACATGGTGACGACGTTTACTGGCTTTGCGCCACTGGGTATCGTACTTGTCGCAATGCTAGGTGTGGGTGTTGCAGATTCTTCGGGCTTTATTACGACGGGTCTTAAGAAGATGCTGAACTTCACGCCAGCTAAGCTTCTTACTCCAATGCTGATTTTGGTTGCTATTGTGTCGCATACTGCGGCAGATGCAGGCTATGTTCTGGTTATTCCTCTTGGCGGTATTATCTTCCATGCGGCAGGTCGTCACCCTTTAGCAGGTATTGCGGCAGCATTTGCAGGTGTATCTGGTGGCTTCTCTGCAAACTTTATCCCTTCAGGTATCGATCCGCTATTGGCTGGCTTTACGCAAACTGCGGCGCAGGTTCTTGATCCTGAATATGTGGTTAACCCATTAGCGAACATCTTCTTCACTGGCCTATCCTCTATCATTATTGTGGGGATTGGTTGGTACGTGACAGAGAAAATCATCGAGCCTCGTTTATCAAAAATGCCAATTGATGATGATGCGGAAACCGCGCCAAACCTAGGTTCATTTACTGAACTGGAATCAAAAGCATTCCGTTATGCAGGTTGGGCAATGATGGCGGGTATTGCTTTACTTGTTGCAGCGTTAATTCCAGAAACATCAGCACTTCGCTCGCCTGAAGGTGAAATTACTGCCTTCTCAGCACCGATAATGAAGTCTATCGTGCCGTTGATCTTTATTCTGTTTATCATTCCTGGTTACGTTTACGGTAAAGTGTCTGGAACGTTCAAGACCAGCAACGACATTATCAAAGCGATGGCTGATACTATGTCAACCATGGGCGCATACATTGTTATGTCGTTCTTCTGTGCTCAGTTCCTATCTGCATTTGCTCAGTCAAACATCGGTACGATGCTAGCGTTGTATGGCGCAGAAGGCTTAAAAGCGATGAACCTACCAGGTGAAGTGACCATCATCGGTATGATCCTTCTAACCGCGTCTGTAAACCTACTTATTGGTTCGGCATCGGCAAAATGGGCTTTAATTGGTCCAATCTTAGTGCCAATGCTAATGGCGGTTGGTATCTCGCCTGAGCTGTCTCAAGCGGCTTACCGTGTGGGTGACTCTGTATCGAACATCATTTCGCCTCTAATGGTATTTTTCCCTCTTGTAGTGGTTTACTGTCAGCGTTATGTGAAGTCGGCTGGTATCGGTACGCTTGCGTCACTAATGATGCCATTCTCGATCGCAATGCTGATCGGTTGGTCTATCTTCCTAGTTGCTTATTGGATGGTAGGTATCCCGCTAGGCATTCAAGCTCCTTACACTTACACAATGTAAAAACGTTTAGGGTGTGAAAGCCGCTAATTGGCAGCCAAAAAGCGCAGGTCTTCGATCTGCGCTTTTTTGTTCTCGTAAAACGAACATCGATAGGTCTTGTAACTAGTTTTTTGGAGTTGCAGACTTTGTCCCGTGATGTGTCGCTGTAGTGAAGCCGAAGTTGGTGATAAAATTCCCGACTTCAATCATTTTTGTTTCTTTGGAGCCTCCTTTGTCTAACCATCCGTTTACCCCTCAAGATGAATTGTTTATGCGCAGAGCGATGGAGCTTGCTGAGCAAGCAGAAGCTGAGGGGGAAGTACCTGTTGGCGCAGTGCTTGTCAAAGATGGTGAAATTATCGCTGAGGGGTGGAATCGCTCTATTGGTACTAATGACGCTACCGCACATGCTGAGATCCAAACGCTGCGTAAAGCAGGCCAAAAGCTAGAAAATTACCGCCTTCTGGATACGACGTTATATGTAACACTTGAGCCATGCCCAATGTGTGCCGGAGCCTTATTGCATAGCCGCGTTAAGCGGGTTGTTTTTGGAGCGCCAGATTTAAAAGCTGGAGCTGCAGGAACAGTGCTTAATTTGTTTGAAAGCCAAGCCGCTTACCATTACGCCTTAGTTGAAAAGGGGCTGCTAGAAGATGAGTGCCGCACTCAGCTACAAGCGTTTTTTAAGCGTCGCCGAAAGGAAATTAAAGCGAAGAAGCAAGCACAAAAAGCATTAGAAAATCGAGAGAGCGAGCAAGGTAGTGGGAGTAGTGAGGGCTAGCAAACACCTACAACGTGGTAGATGTTTGTTTGGACGCACTAGTGATTGACTAAATGTACAAAAACACGATTACGTGAACTTACTTTCTTTTTCATACATGTCAGTTTACGTTTACGTCGGATAGCAGCTACTGTGTTATTTAAACGCTTTGACTGCACTCTACGTCTTCTCATATTCAAAACCTCCTGCAGACAAGACTTATACCAGTAAAGCGCGGCTCATCGATGCTTGGCAATAGGCTCGATAATCGCACTAAACATTGTATGGTTTAAACGTTCTTCATTTGACTTCTGCATTGCACAGAGCCAGCAAACAATTTCAATACGATGCTTAATAATAGGAGTGACGTTATTTCGGCAGAGTGTAGCCGAAAGCGCCGCTTCATCAAGTGAGCTAAACCATGTGGTTGTAAAGTAATCTGTTACAAAGCAATCAGTTTTACTAACGATGAAGAAAAGGCGACCAACCAAAGGAATGGTTGAGTGTGGTTGGTGTCACTCAGAATATTGGAGTCTAGATAAGTTTTCGTTAGGACTCAACAAAAATGACGAGCTTCATAGGCTCGTCATTTTCTAGTTTACCGCGGGTTTATTCTTCAATGCTTTCTTGTTCGGTGTCTTCTTCAACCGTGACGTCAGAAGCGCCAGAGACTTGTTCTACGACGGTCTCTACTGCGCCCGATATCAAAATGTCGGGGTTGAGCGGCGGAATCACTTGCAAGTCATCGCTATTCTCATCAATCGCTGGCTGTTGGCTGACATGACCAATGATGGATTGGTAGTAACGTCGAATATTTTCTACGTAATTACGCGCTTCATCGCCTCTGGCGTACCCATAGCGAGTTTGGCTGTAATAGCGCTTCTGACGCAGTAAAGGCAGCCTATCTTTTACATCGGCCCAAGCGTTCGGATCGCCACCTTGTGCTTTGGTGAGTCGTCGTGCGTCCATCATGTGGCCGTAACCAATATTGTATGAAGCTAACGCAAACCATATTTTTTCATGCTCGTTGATGCTATCAGGCACGCGACCTACAATGCGACGTAAGTACTCGACACCACCACGAACAGATTGCTCAGGGTCTAAACGGTTTGTTACCCCGACGCTTTTCGCTGTTGGCAGAGTAAGCATCATCATCCCCCTAACACCCGTTGGCGATTTTGCTGTTGGTTTCCAATGTGACTCTTGATAAGCCAATGCTGCAATTAATCGCCAGTCGAACTCTTCGCTGTATTTTTGGAATAAAGGTGCCCATTTAGGCAATTTGTCATCCAGAGCTCGAATGAATGCGCGAGTATCAACGTAGTCAAATGCTTCAATATGACCAATGTACTTTTCTTCGAGGGTGGACAGTTCTCCTGATTGTTTGATGTTACCGAAAAACTCTATCAGCATTGCATACAAGCTTTCGTCTTCAGAACGTCGAGTAAACCAAGACACAGGTTGATCTTCTGTAAGTTCGAACGCGAGCGCAAGATCGGGGTAAAGGCGTTGAGCTAGGGAAAGTTCCACCGAATCAGTCACAGTAAAACGTAACTCACCCTTCGATACGTATTTGAGTAAGTCTCTCGTGTCAGCATCACCAACAATTTCAAACTGAAGTTCTGGATACTGCTTCTTTAACGCTGTTAGGGTCGGAACATATTGCGATTGTTCAACGATCTTTAATGTTTGAGCGCCTGCATTTGTATCTTCGTCGGACTCGTCGTCTTTCGAGGCTTGGTATTCAATGAGTTGTTCGATATCACGTGGTCGAAGTTGCCCTTTTTTATATACCACTTGTTGGCTTACATAATAATAGGCAGGGCCTGGTCTAAATCGTTTGACTGCTTGTGACGTTTGATTTAAACCCGTAGCGATGATATCGATATCTCCTTTCTTAAGAGCAGGAAAAAGCTCAGCTTGGCGAAAGGCTGGTTTAATCTCGAGTTTGACGCCGAGCTGCTCCGCAAACTGACGCGCCAATTCGTAATCCAACCCTGCGGGACCATCGGGACCTATGTAGTAGGAAAGCTGATTGTTTAGCGTGCCAACACGAAGCACACCACGTTCTTGAATTTTTTCAAATTCACTTTTGGGCTCCGACTCAATCTGGCAAGCAGAGAGTAAAAGAACAGAAACTAAAATTAGAGCACTGCGCTTGAGCCGGTTGAAGTGACTTATTTGCATTGATAGGTACATCTTGGAAAATTTCTATTTGCCTTTATATCAAAGCGAGCTCATGGGGCAAAGTGAATCACACACTTATAACGTGACATTGTGTGTTTTATCGACATTTTAGTTGTAATTCAAATTTGACAAAAAAAATGACGCAAACGGTTGCTTTTGGTGTTACATCACAAAAACAATTACTATATAATGCGCTCGCAATGACGAGGTGGAATCGGCATAGGTTCGACAGGGCTTATTTTAAGTGTCTGAATTTATTCCAATATCACCTTAATCAATTGCATAAGAGACCTAAGCACATGAGAATTTTGCGTGGCTCCCCAGCTCTTTCTGAGTTTCGTGTTAATAAACTACTGGAACTTTGTCGTGAACAAGATCTGCCTGTAACTGGCATTTATGCCGAGTTTATGCACTTTGCCGATCTAAAGTCAGACCTTGATGACCAAGAGTTAGAAAAACTTGAAAAGTTACTAACTTACGGCCCAACCATCGAAGAGCATGAGCCTGAAGGTCTTCTACTTCTTGTCACGCCTCGTCCTGGCACTATCTCGCCTTGGTCTTCTAAATCTACCGATATCGCTGTTAACTGTGGTCTGGAGAAAGTGAAACGTCTAGAGCGTGGTACGGCTTATTATGTCGAATCTTCAGTTGTTCTATCAGAAGCTCAAGCTGACGCTGTTAAAGCGTTAATTCACGACCGCATGATGGAAACAGTATTCACAGCATTTGAAGCCGCATCAGCATTATTTACTGTTGCAGAGCCTAAGCCTGTCGCACATGTTGATATCTTAGCTGGCGGTCGTCTTGCGCTTGAAGAGGCAAACGTTTCCCTTGGCTTGGCACTCGCAGAAGATGAAATTGATTACTTGGTAGAGAACTTTACTAAGCTTGGGCGTAACCCAAACGACATTGAATTGATGATGTTTGCTCAGGCGAACTCAGAGCATTGTCGCCACAAAATTTTTAACGCAGATTGGACTATCGACGGGGTAGAACAACCTAAGTCTTTGTTCAAAATGATCAAAAACACTTTTGAAACGACACCTGACTATGTGCTGTCTGCATACAAAGACAACGCAGCCGTTATGACAGGTTCTAAAGCGGGGCGTTTCTTCCCTGACCCTAAATCCCGTCAATACACGTACCACCATGAAGATACGCACATCTTGATGAAGGTAGAAACGCACAACCACCCAACGGCAATCTCTCCGTGGCCGGGCGCATCGACTGGCTCAGGCGGTGAAATCCGTGACGAAGGCGCGACGGGTATCGGCGGTAAGCCAAAAGCGGGTTTGGTTGGTTTTACAACCTCTAACTTACGTATTCCTGGTTTTGAACAGCCATGGGAAACCGACTTCGGCAAGCCGGGTCGTATTGTAAATGCGTTAGACATCATGCTTGAAGGTCCTCTAGGAGGCGCGGCATTCAACAACGAATTTGGTCGTCCAAATCTATTGGGTTACTTCCGTACTTACGAAGAAAAAGTCACTTCTCATGCGGGTGAAGAAATTCGTGGTTACCACAAACCAATCATGATTGCTGGTGGTATGGGTAACATCCGAGATGAACACGTACAGAAGAAAGAGATTCCAGTGGGTGCGAGCCTAATCGTACTTGGTGGTCCGGCAATGAACATCGGTCTTGGTGGTGGCGCGGCGTCCTCAATGGCATCTGGTCAGTCAGCAGAAGATCTGGACTTCGCTTCAGTACAGCGTGAAAACCCAGAGATGGAACGTCGCTGTCAGGAAGTGATCGACCGTTGTTGGCAGTTAGGCGACGACAACCCAATCGCATTTATCCACGATGTGGGTGCAGGCGGTATCTCTAACGCATTGCCTGAACTTGTCGACGACGGTGAGCGTGGCGGTAAGTTCCAATTACGCGATGTACCAAACGATGAGCCGGGCATGAGCCCACTGGAAATCTGGTGTAACGAATCACAGGAACGTTACGTTCTAGCGGTAGCGCCAGAAAACATGGAAGCATTCGACGCCATCTGTAAGCGTGAACGCGCACCGTATGCAGTGGTGGGTGTGGCGACAGAAGAGCGTCATCTAACGCTAGAAGATTCTCACTTCGACAATACGCCAATCGATATGCCAATGGATATCCTGCTTGGTAAGCCACCGAAGATGCACCGCGACGCAACCACACTAAAAGTGGAAAGCCCTGCCATTGTTCGTGATGGTATTGAGCTTAATGAAGCGGTGGATCGCGTACTTCGTCTTCCTGCTGTTGCAGAAAAAACATTCCTAATTACTATCGGTGACCGAACAGTAACGGGTCTGGTTGCTCGTGATCAAATGGTTGGTCCTTGGCAGGTACCAGTAGCAAACTGCGCAGTAACAGCGGCAAGCTACGACACTTACCATGGCGAAGCAATGTCGATGGGTGAGCGCACGCCAGTGGCATTACTAGACTTTGGTGCATCGGCTCGCCTAGCCGTTGGTGAGTCACTAACGAACATTGCGGCAACAGACATCGGTGATATTAAACACATTAAACTGTCTGCGAACTGGATGTCTCCAGCGGGTCACCCAGGTGAAGATGCGGGTCTTTACGAAGCAGTGAAAGCGGTTGGTGAAGAATTGTGTCCTGCGTTAGGTTTGACTATCCCAGTTGGTAAAGACTCCATGTCGATGAAAACCAAGTGGGAAGAAAACGGCGAGAGCAAAGAAGTCACTTCTCCACTGTCGCTAGTTATCACGGCATTTGGTCGTGTGGAAGACGTACGTAAGACCGTGACTCCACAACTACGCACTGACAAAGGAGATACCTCTCTAGTTCTTGTTGACTTGGGTAACGGAAAAAACCGCTTAGGTGCGACAGCATTGGCACAAGTATACAAACAGCTGGGTGACAAACCTGCTGACGTAGATAATGCAGAGCAGCTAAAAGGCTTCTTTGATGCAATGCAAGCGTTAGTACGTGATGACAAGCTAGTGGCTTACCACGATAAAGGCGACGGCGGTCTTTTTGTTACACTGGCTGAGATGGCGTTCGCGGGTCACTGTGGCGTAAAAGCGAACATCGCAGAGCTGGGTGACGATGCGCTAGCCGTTCTATTTAACGAAGAGCTAGGTGCGGTTGTTCAAGTTAAGAATGATGATCTAGATTCAGTTCTATCTACTCTGGCGGCAAACGGCTTAGAGGCATGCTCACATGTGATTGGTTCTGTTGAAGCTTCAGACGACTTTGTTATCACTTCTGGTGATGCAGTTGTGCTTGAACGTTCACGTACCGAACTACGCGTTATCTGGGCTGAAACAACGCATAAGATGCAAAGTCTACGTGATAACCCAGCGTGTGCAGACCAAGAGCACGAAGCTAAGAAAGACAACTCTGACCCGGGTCTAAACGTTAAGCTCAGCTTCGACGTAAATGAAGACGTTGCAGCACCGTACATTGCGAAAGGTGCTAAACCTAAGATGGCAATCCTACGTGAGCAGGGCGTTAACTCCCACGTCGAAATGGCAGCAGCGTTTGACAGAGCAGGCTTTGAAGCAACCGACATCCATATGAGCGATATCCTAACGGGCCAAGCGGTACTGGATGAATACCATGGCCTAGTAGCTTGTGGTGGCTTCTCTTACGGCGACGTATTAGGTGCGGGTGAAGGTTGGGCTAAGTCTATCCTGTTTAACGCACAAGCTCGTGAACAGTTCCAAGCCTTCTTCAACCGTGAAGAGACGTTCTCTTTAGGTGTATGTAACGGTTGTCAGATGCTATCAAACCTGAAAGAGCTGATCCCAGGTGCGGACTTGTGGCCACGTTTTGTGCGCAACGAATCTGAGCGTTTTGAAGCGCGCTTTAGTCTAGTTGAAGTTCAGAAATCTGACTCTGTATTCTTCGACGGAATGGCTGGTTCGCGCATGCCAATCGCGGTTTCCCACGGTGAAGGGCGTGTAGAAGTACGTGATGCAGAGCACCTAGCAGCGATTGAAGCATCAGGTACGGTTGCGGCTCGTTACGTGGATAACCTCGGTAACCCAACACAACAATACCCGAACAACCCGAATGGTTCGCCAAACGCGATTACCGGTTTAACAACAGCAGACGGTCGCGTAACTATCATGATGCCTCACCCAGAGCGCGTATTCCGCACAGTTGCAAATTCTTGGGCTCCGGAAGGTTGGGGTGAAAATGGCGCTTGGATGCGTATGTTCCAAAATGCCCGTAAGAATATCGGTTAATTAACCAAAAGTTAATCTAGCTTAAGTGAAGCGTTGGTTGAGAGACCAGCGCTTTCTTTTTTCTTATCACTCTTTTTTCTTCGTCGCTCTTTCTAGTGACTTGGCGAAACGTTGCTTTGTTCTGCCTCTTCTTTGTCATCTATTATCTAGCGTAAAAAACTTGCAGCGTTTAGATTACTTTTATGCTCTAATACCGCGCTTACCAAGGGATGGTGTTAAACAGCTCAGCTTAGATGGAGTTATCAAGTTGACCGAATCCCTGATTGATCCCTAAATCCCTTAGGAAATGAAAGAAATGTCTAAGAATCCAAAATTTGCTATCCGCGTCACTGAAAAACGTAACGGCTGGAGCGCAGAAATCACTCGCCAAGTGACATCTCGTAAGACTGTAGTATCAAAGCGTGAAACAGGCTTTGACAGCGAAGAGAAAGCACAAGCTTGGGCTGAACAAGAACTGGCTGGATTTATCCAAAACCAAGTGGTTCGTAACGAGCGTAAAGCAGCGCAACGTCAAGAGCGTGAAGCAGAACAACTAGCGGCAAAAGTTCGTAAAGAAGAAGCCCGCAAAGCACGTGAAACCGAAGTAGACACTGACGAAGAATAAGTTTAAATCGGTGAGATGGTGACGTTACCCATCAAACAAATAGTGAAAATGCCCTGAGTTTTGTCTCAGGGCATTTTTTATTTATATCGGCTAAAAACAATCCGACGATACGGACAAGCTAAACGTGCCGTCTTCAGGGGCTGCAAATTGTTTATTGCCAGGAAGAAGGTGAGGGTTATTAGCATAAGTGCGATGTGTCGATTTGACCTTTGCAGAATGTCTTTCCGGTAAATCAAAGTGTTGTAAGCCGTCAGATAGATCGTTTGCTTCACCGTAGTCGAAATGTGTTGCGACGTCTTTGGGCTGCTTGGCGTAACGACAGTGATCCGGCTTACCATCTTCGTGCCAAGTTAAAGAGTTAGTTTTTGCATCTAGATTCAGGTTATTTGCTGTTGGCTGTGCGTAAAAATCTTCTGAAACTTGGTGCTTGCTTTGTTCTTGTAAGTAGTCTGCAATGTTCTCAGAAGCTTGCGCTAGGCTACCTACAGGGAAGAAGCAAATCAGAAGAAGCCGTGTTTTTAGATTGTTCATAATGTGTATGCAAGCAAAAGGAAATGATAATACTGATAAATAAAACGGCGTGCAATTATGGCCATTGGATACGATATAACAGGGCAGTTAATGTCTGCCCTGCATCTTTTAGGTATGGTTAGTATTGATAAGTGAGGTGCAGTTTGACTTCGCGACCAGGCGAAGGCACGCCATTAGATAGGTATGCTTCGTAGTAACGATCGGTTAAGTTTTTCACAACCGCGCCAACGCTCAAGCCTTCGACTTGTTGTATTTCCCAAACCACGTAAGCGTTTTGTAGCGTGTATTGCTCACTTGGCGATTTCACTTTTAAATTATTACCGCTTGCCTTGGTTTTGGTTTGCGCATCATACCAACGGACTTCCCAGCCCGTACGTAAACCAGGAATCCATTCGTAACCCAAACCCAGATTAATGTTTAATGGCGGTACATCAGGATGATCATCATCTGAACCTGTAGAGTCAGATAGGCTACCTTTGTTTTTGCCGCGAATGTAACTTGCTGAGAAATTACTGTAGAAATCTTCAATCCGGTATTGTGAAATTAGCTCAAAGCCATAGTTTTTAAAGCCATCTAGGTTTGTATTCCAGCTTTGTAACTCAGTCGTATTTTTGTCGAGGTTTTCGCCCGTTCGTATATCAACTGTGTCGCTAACATCGTTATAGAACACAGTTAACTCTGTTGCGAGGTTATCGCGAGAGTTCACCAGCCCTTCCGTTAAGTTGATAATGCTTGCTTGATAAGCATGGATACGAGACACGTCCAGATTCAAAGCAGTAGCCGTAGCGGTAGCTCGCGCATATTGCACTGAGTAGATGTTATCAACGGTTGGTGCTTTTAAAGCGTAGGCGTAGGAGGCGTTTAAACGCGTATTATTGCTCGCATCAAAGTCGATATCCAAACGTGGGCTAAAGCCTTTATGCGTCGTTTCACCGTAGTTATGTCCGGCAGCTGGATCATTATAATCCGGCGCTGCGTTCCCTTTTCCTTCACTCTTGATGTATTCGTAACGCAGAGAAGGTGTGATTGTTAGGCGGTCTGTTGCTTGATAGTGATCAGCAATGTAAGCGGCATAAATTGACTGCGTGCCAGATGGTTCGTAGTAAGGGGTGTACCAACCGTAGTTTTTCGCTTCATTACTGTCGTATGATGCGTTGAATACCAACGAGTCTCTATCGGTTTTTTGATATTGAAGCCCAGTGATTAGAGTGTGGTCTCCGAATTGTGCTTGGTTAAACACATCAACGTAGTCACGCTCGTAACTCAGCCATGACTCATGACCGTAACTGCCAACAGAAACGAACATTTTCTCGAATGCTACGTCAGGGCGAACCCAATGACGATCGTTTTCGGAACGTGCCATTTTGATATTGAAATCAATATACGGGTTAGTCGGCATGTAGTGGTAAGAGATGGTCGTGGTGTTGTCCGTGTATTTGTTATCGACGGTGTAAGCGTATTGGGCTTTTTCTAATGAGCCGTATTTCTTGATATTGTATTCGGTGATGTTAGGCATTTTTCCGCGGCGGTTAGCCCAAGGTTTACGACCTTCATCTTTGTAGCGAGTGTGGCTAAATTCAAACTCGTGATCGTTGTTTTCATAACCGACCTTTACGAGCATGTTTTCTTGCTCATAACCTGAGTAATCCAGCGTTTCACCACCTCCGACGTTAATGTCATCAGAATCTTTTACCGAGCCATTCGCTAGAAAATAAAAACCAGTATCGTTTTTACCATAGAGTGTTAGCGTGTAGGCGTTCTCATCGCCGTTGGTGTTGTATGCACTTGAGATGCGAGCACCAAAGTTTCTTTCGCCGTACAGGAGATCATCGACACTTTTGGTTTTAATGCGAATGGAGCCACCAAACTTCCCGTTGAGTGCTCGATAGTCGTGCGCGCCCTTGATAATTTCTGCTTCGCCAATTAAGAACGGATCAAAAAAGAAGGTACCGTAGCGGTATTGTTGAAAGCCGATTGGAGCGCCATCGACAAAGACGGCGATATCGCTTGGATCATCAAAACCACGAATGTTAATACGTTCGCCACCAGAACGACCGCCACCATCTATTGATGCACCGGGAACGGCATCGATCATTGAGGCAAAATTAGAGTACTGTTGCTCTTCAATCTCTGACCAATTAATGGTGGTTTGCGCAGGCTCAGCAATGGTAATAGGTTTGGCATAACGAACGCCTATGACTTCAAGCTCTTCATTTGGCGCTGTCTCGGCATATGAATAAAGAGGGAAGAGCAAAGCCAGTGAAATGAGATTTACTTTGAATGGATGACTTTTTAATCGTTTCATATTGATGATTTATAGTGTTTTTATGAAGCTGGGATTATAAGAACATTATTACGATTAATAAATGATAATGAGATTAATTATCAAATGTGTTTTTGCGACGGATTGTAAAGTTTTTTATCCATTCGTGGAAACTACGATAAGTATCGTTAGCGTACATAAAACAAAAAGCCCAGCATCATGGACGCTGAGCTTATTGGCTTTAAACAAGATAGTGCGAGCACTGTTGCTCCTTTTGAGCTAATCAGGCGTCTACTTGGTAGGAATTACTGAGTTTCTAACGGTATCTGTCCGGTGGTCAGCGGCTCGGCATCGAATTCAGTGAGGCCTTCAATATAGCTTTCGACTGCTTGCTCTAAAGCATTATCACCTTGGTTAAAATAGGCAAGGTGGAAAATTGCATCGCCTTCGTTCACCAACGGTAATGTTTGTTGACCGATAACCAAACCACGCTTCGGGGCTTTTAGTTCTATCTCATCATGACCAAGAGGAGAGCTAATATAAGCGAGCGTTTCACCCTGTTCTACTTTGTCTCCCAGATTAACGACAGTACGCAAAATGCCGTTACCTGACGCGCGAACCCAGCTGGTGGACTTCGCTATGATAGGCTCAGGCAGCTTTTTCCTGCTCGCTCGCAACATACCAATGGCTTGCATTACGCGCCGAACCCCGAGTACACCAGCGCTTATCGAAAGTGGATCAAAACGCAATGCTTCGCCAGCTTCGTAGGTGAGCACTGGAATATCGCATTTTTCTGCTTCACTGCGTAAAGAGCCATCACGCAATGCTGAATCAACAATCACTGGCGTCGAAAATGCTTGAGCAATACGTAGAGTTTCTGGGTTGCTTAAGTTTGCGCGAATCTGTGGCAAGTTCGTGCGATGAATTGCCCCTGTGTGTAGATCCAAAATGTAGTCACAACGCTTGGCAATGTTGTTAAAGAACCCGTGTGCCATACGAGATGCAAGTGCGCCTTTTTCACTGCCAGGAAAGCAACGGTTGAGATCTCGTCGGTCGGGCAAGTAACGAGATTTATGGATGAAACCAAAAACGTTAACGATAGGTACTGCAATGACAGTGCCTTTCAGTTTTTGTGGATCCAGTTGGTTAATGATCTGACGAACGATTTCTACGCCATTAAGCTCATCACCATGGATAGCAGCATTCACCATTAACACTGGTCCTTCTTGTTTCCCATGGATGATTTCCACAGGAATAGATAAAGGCGAATGTGTATATAGCTTCGCTGCTTCAAATTCGATCTCTAATCGTTGTCCTGGTTGTATTTGATGTCCTAAGAGCTCAAACACTTTGCTTTTTTTACTTCTGGCCATAAACCATCTCTGTCAAATGCGTCATCAGCAATGTAACAATTGCTGCAAAATCGCACTAATCATTCTCATTAAGGACACGACAAATTACTTTAATCGTCATGCGTGAAATTTTGGTATGTGTGAAGTTTTTGTTTTCAATATGATCTTTTCTATCAGTTTAATACATAACAAGACATAGAGAAGAGTGCGCAATAATAGCCTTAAAAAATGTGACTGTATTAAAAATAATACTGTTCATGGAGGACAAAAAAACGGACTTTTAACCCTACTTTTTATCCGATAATATCCGCGCCGAATTTGAGGTTTCACACTTTCTAACTAGAGGTTTTGATGAAAAAGGCAATTGCTAAAATTGGTGCATTGACTGCGGTAGCAGTTTCACTTTCAGGTTGCGTAGGTAGTAATGCCGTGACAGGTTATGTCATGGGGTTTAACTTGAAAGCTGTTGACAACCGTTACGCTCGAGGTGGCCTAAATATGCTTTTAGCGCCTGTTTATGGTGTCGCGATCGCAGCGGATTATATCGTGTTTAACTCTCTAGAATTTTGGACGGGTAAGAACCCGTTAAATGGTAAGCCACATATCTTCGATACAAAGGTAGATACTTACATTGATGTCAATCACCAGTTAGATAAGTCGTTAACGACGGCACCAATCGCACCATTAGCGGATAACCGTGTCATTGAGCAGGGGCGAATGCAGCAAATCGATGAGAACACTGTTCAAATGGATATTACTTACAGTAACGGTGAAAAGGCGACACTCATGGGTGTACGCGATGGTGAGTTTGTTACTTACTACATTGATGGTGAAGTTGCTGCACAAACCTCAATGGATGAGTTAGCCGCTTACGCGCAAAACCGTGTGTAGTTGGGTTCAACTAAACCAAAAAAAGGGTGCCGTATGGCACCCTTTGTCGTTTTTCGTGATTGAATTATGCTTTCTCTGGAATCGCTTCTAAAAGCGCGACCATCTGTTCCCAGTACAACTGAACAGTATCAATCTTCACTTTCTCATCTGGAGAGTGAGGGAATTTTATTGTTGGACCGAAAGAAACCATATCCATGTGTGGGTATGGTTCTTTAAATAGGCCACACTCAAGACCAGCATGGATGACCATGATGTTCGGCTTATGACCGTAAATGCCTTCATACATATCACGGAAAATTGCCATGATCTCGGAATCTGCATCTGGCTTCCAGCCAGGGTAAGCGCCTGAGAACTGAATTTGTGCGCCTGCTAGCTCAGTAATCGAGCGCAGCATGCTTTCCACTTGGCTACGGCCAGAGTCAATGAGAGAACGAATCAAGCAAAGCACGGTGACTTTATTTTCTTCTGTGCTGATCACACCAACGTTTAGAGAAGTTTCAACAACGCCTTCCACCTCATCACTCATACGGATTACGCCGTTTGGACAAGCGTTAAGTGCCGCAATGAATCGTTGCTGATCGGCGATTGAAAATACTTGCGCGTCAGTCGTGATCACTTCATTAAAGGTTACGATACCTGTTTCGATTTTACCCAATTCAGTTTTAAGCAGCTCAGTGTAGTGGTTGAACAGCTCAGCAAGCTTGTCTTGGTTTTCGACAGGAAGCGCGACAGTAACAAACGCTTCGCGAGGGATTGCATTACGTAAGCTACCACCACGGAATTCGACTAAACGTAAATCAAGCTCTTGAGCATGACCGGCAAGGAAACGACCAAGTAATTTGTTGGCATTACCGCGACCTGTGTGAATGTCACAACCTGAGTGACCACCTTTTAGGCCTTTCAGCGTCAGTTGGCGTGTTACAAAACCTGCAGGCGTTGATTCTCGAGAAATATCGAAAGTCATGGTGCCATCAACGCCACCTGCACAACCCATGTAGACTTCGCCTTCTTGTTCAGAGTCTGTATTTAGAAGAATCTCACCCTCTAACCAACCAGCTTCAAGGCCAAATGCGCCAGTCATGCCTGCTTCTTCATCAATCGTCAGCAGAACTTCGAGTGGACCGTGCTTAATATCTTTAGATGCCAATACAGCAAGGCAAGAAGCCATACCAATACCGTTATCTGCACCAAGCGTCGTGCCTTTCGCAGTTACCCATTCGCCATTGATGTAAGGTTGGATTGGATCTTTGGTGAAGTCGTGTTCAGTGTCTTCGTTTTTCTGCGGCACCATGTCGATGTGTGCTTGAAGTACAACAGCCTTCTTATTTTCCATTCCTGGTGTCGCGGGCTTTTTGATGAACACGTTACCGGTTGGATCACGGCGAACGTCAAAGCCTTGCTCTGTTGCCCAGTTGATAATGTACTGTGCTAATGCTTCTTCATGTTTCGATGGATGAGGGATAGAACAAATCTTATCGAAAAACTGCCAAAGTGGAGCAGGTGATAAGGTACTGATCTCAGAATGGAACTCAGACACGGATGACTCCTTTTGATGTGCTTTGCCAAATATATACCGTAAAAATATTATCAAGGTAGCATTAAATGCTATACGATTTGGCCTTCAAATTGCCGTTAGCATACCACCAGATAAAGAGTACGAGTAGTCGCGATCACAAGGATTTCTCTCAGAACTGTCACAGTTTGTGAATACAATAACAAGCACTATGTGTTCTCTATCATATATTCTGAAAGTGGCTTTATTTTTTTATTCATAAAATTGTAATTTAATTACACATAAACTTTGATAAAGGTCAATTTGTGCATTTTTTGTGATTCCAATCACTAAAATGCTTGTAATTAAATTTCTTGGTGGTATATTTGTAACCAGCTTCTGAGAGAAGAATGAAATGCTCAAAGGATGAGTCCGTTTTATCGCCTCCAAGGAACCGAGAAATCAACGAATGTTTAATTGATTTAAAAGGTGATAGTTATGAAAGGTTTACCAAGTACAATGTTCTGGAATAGCAAGTCTGTTTACACCGGTAACTTTGTATACCCAACAAGCTTTGGCTACTAAGTGAAGTCAACGCATGTGACTCGAACAGTTTGTTCACCCCTATAAATTGGAATTTTTTTTCAGTGATAGTGCTGACATGATTCACCGCCACCCACATTGGGTGGCGTTTTTTTATCTCTATTTTCTCTTCCTGACTCACTTATTGCCATCAAAGCCTTCTTCTATTCCCCATTCTTCGGTTTTATCGACTTTTCCATCAAATCTGTTAGATACCATGTTAAAAATGGGCCTTTTTCATCTGAAAGTTTAGTACATTGCTCAGTTTTTATTCTCTTTTAGGGAACTGTGTTATCTAGGTTACCTATTGTTTTGTAAGAATATATTCCTTTGCCTACTTTGATAGGTTAGAGAATGTGTTTCATATCCAAAGAAAAAAAACGCATTAGAGTGAAGATTCTATCTAGAATTTGCTATTTGATAACTTTATAATTCCCGCCAATCGATTACGCAACCGTTTACTTTTTTACCTTTACAGGATTCGATCATGCTCGAGAGGCTTTTTAAACTCAGTGAAAATGGCACAAATGTGCGTACTGAGATCATTGCAGGTGTTACGACCTTCCTAACTATGGCTTACATTATTTTTGTAAACCCAGCGATCCTGTCGGATACCGGTATGGACCGTGGTGCCATTTTTGTCGCGACTTGTCTTGCTGCCGCAATCGGCTGTTTTATTATGGGATTTGTTGCGAATTACCCAATCGCACAGGCACCAGGAATGGGCCTGAACGCATTTTTCACTTACTCTGTTGTATTGGGAATGGGTTATACGTGGCAAGTTGCGTTAGCGGCTGTATTTGTTTCTGGCCTTCTGTTTATTCTTTTAAGCGTATTTAAGATCCGTGAGTGGATTATTAACTCGATCCCGCATTCTCTACGAACAGGTATTTCAGCTGGTATTGGTCTTTTCTTAGCGTTTATCGCATTAAAAAATGCAGGTATCGTCGTTGATAACCCAGCGACATTAGTTTCTATGGGAGAGATCACATCATTGCCATCTGTATTGGCCGCGATTGGCTTCTTTCTTACGATTGCATTGGTTCACCGTGGTGTGAAAGGTGCGGTGATGATCGCTATTCTTGGCGTTACAGCGCTTGGTCTTCTATTTGGTGATGTGCAGTGGGGCGGTATTATGTCAACGCCACCAAGCATTGCGCCAACTTTCATGCAACTGGATTTCTCTGGTTTGTTTGAAGTAGGCATGATTTCCGTCGTATTTGCTTTCCTATTTGTCGATTTATTTGACACCGCAGGTACGCTCGTTGGCGTTTCTCAAAAAGCAGGTCTAACTGATGAGAATGGCAACATCCCTCGTTTAAACAAAGCGTTACTTGCAGACTCAACAGCAACGTCAGTAGGTGCATTACTTGGTACTTCTAACACGACATCTTATATTGAAAGCGTTTCTGGTGTGGCTGCGGGTGGGCGTACTGGTCTAACAGCCGTGGTTGTTGGTGTACTCTTCCTACTTGCTCTATTGTTCTCACCACTTGCGGGTATGATCCCTGCTTATGCAACGTCAGGTGCGCTATTCTATGTGGCGATCTTGATGCTGTCTGGGCTAGTAAGCATTGATTGGCGTGACCTAACTGAAGCGTCCCCAGTTGTTGTGACTTGTTTAGTTATGCCGCTAACATTCTCGATTGCAGAAGGTATCACGTTAGGCTTTATCGCATATGCGGCGATCAAGTTATTCAGCGGTAAGGGCCGTGAAGTGTCGATGAGTGTATGGGTGATGTCAGCCATCTTCATCGTTAAATACCTCGTCGGTTAATTTCTCGAGCAAAAAGCCAGTGTGGATTTATTCACGCTGGCTTTTTCTTTTTTACGTTGTTCACAGAAGACGGTTTTTCTGCGGAATAGGCAGAGAATTTTGATATCACCGTTGGTATTAGCGGTGTGTTTCGGTAGAATAATCGTTTGCGCAGCTTGAAATCCTCGTCTCCAAACATTTTGGAGAAGTTAGTGAGCATTCCGCTTTTGAGTGACTTCGCTAGATTTTGAGGATGCATATTTTCAAATTATTAGGTTATTACAATGAGTAAAAAATTCATTATCACTTGGGATGCAATGCAGACTTACTGCCGTGAACTGGCTGAAAAACAAATGCCAGCTGAGCAATGGAAAGGAATTTGGGCGGTAAGCCGCGGCGGTTTGGTTCCTGGCGCTATTTTGGCTCGTGAACTGGGTATTCGTTACGTTGATACAATCTGTATTTCAAGCTACGACCATGATCATCAGCGCGACATGACGGTACTAAAAGCACCTGAAGGTGATGGCGAAGGTTACCTAATCGTTGAAGACCTAGTAGACAGTGGTGATACAGCGCGCAAACTACGTGAGATGTATCCAAAAGCGAAAATGATCGCTGTGTGTGCGAAACCATCAGGCAAAGAGCTGCTGGATGATTACGTTGTAGATATTGCTCAAGACACTTGGATCGAGCAGCCTTGGGATATGTCAATCCAGTATGCTGAGCCAGTAAACCGCAAGCAAAAATAAGCGCGGTTAAAGAATATTGAGAAATGCCCCTTTATAGGGGCATTTTTTTTATTATGATATTAAATCATGCTAATAGCCTAGGGTTCTTCCTATGTCTGAAGACGTCAGTAAAAATCTTTCCGAAACTTTGTTCGTGAAACATAAGCAAGCAAAAGAAACCTCCGCGCTTACCCAGTACATGCCGACCAGTAAAAAAATACTTGATGAACGAGAAGCGCAGGGTGATCGTGCTTGGTATCGTCATTTGCGTCGCTTGCAATGGGCTTGGCAAGGATTGTCTCCGATCGAAATGGAAGGCGTACTGTCCAAAATTGCTTCATCATCTCACTCGCGAACCAATGATGATTGGTTAGACACTGTAATGGGTTATCACAGTGGTAACTGGACATTTGAGTGGATCAAGCTTGGTATGGATCATCAGAAGCGAGCAAATGAAATGCAAGGAGAAGAGGCAGCGGATGAACTCTTCACTGCTTCTTTGTGTTTTAGTATTGCAGGCTACCCACATTTAAAAAATGATAACTTGGCATCGCAGGCTCAAGTACTGGCAAACAAAGCGTATTCTGACGGCGCAGAAAAAACTAAGTACACCATCAAGCAAATTGAAGTGCCTTACCAAAATCGCAAAATCATCGCGAACCTCCATTTACCAAGAACGGATAAACAGTTGCCTGTGGTCATGGTGAGCGCTGGTTTGGATACTCTACAAACCGACATGTGGCGTTTGTTCCGTAATCGTCTTGCACCGCGAGATATTGCGATGTTAACCGTGGACATGCCTTCGGTAGGGCATAGCTCTCATTGGCCCTTGACCGAGAATTCAAGTTGCCTACATCAAGCGGTATTGAATGAGCTTTACTCGCTACCTTGGGTTGATCATCACAAAGTGGGGTTAGTTGGGTTTCGTTTTGGTGGTAATGCCATGATCAGACTCTCTTTTGTCGAGCAGGAAAAGATCAAAGCTTGTGTCGCTCTAGGCGCACCCGTACATGATATTTTTACTTCCCCTCAGAAGTTACAAAAAATGCCGAAGATGTATTTAGACCTTTTGGCTTCCCGTTTGGGGAAAAATGCGGTTGATATTAATAGCATGGCTGGTCAGATGATGGCGTGGTCATTGAAGATTCAGGGCTTCCTGAGCAGTCGAAAAACCAAAGTGCCTATTTTGGCTTTGAGTCTTGAAGGCGATCCAGTGTCGCCACACAGTGATAATCAACTTGTTGCTCTATTTAGCCAGTATGGTAGAGCGAAAAAAATCAGTTCCAAAACAATTACAAAAGGATATGAGCAATCCCTCGATTTAGCCATAAAGTGGCTAGAAGATGAATTATTAGGGTGACAATTCTCCTAAATTAGTTAAGAGTGATATATCTGAGCAAAAAATAAGCTCATGATAATTAAAAATAATAATCATTCTTGGGTGTTTACTTTTAACTATGAAAACGGAGATTCATATGTCAGAGACGACTCAGGGCCCGACTCACTTTCGCTTGATGTCAAAGTTGAAGGCGATAGGGCCTTACCTGCGCGAACCACAATCGCAAGAAGGGCGCTATTATTTTGATTGTTTATCTGTATGTGTAGACGACAAAAAATCGCCTGAGAAGCGTGAATTTTGGGGCTGGTGGATGGATTTGGAATCCATCGAGGGAGGCTTTACTGCTAAATATCATATTGGCAAGTACAACAAAGAAGGGCAATGGGTATCTGAAGCCCTTCCCAAAAAAGTGGTAGAGGAAGTGTATCTCACGCAGAGCACATTCCATCAAAAGCTGGTTGATACTTTAGAAGAACACTTCAAATTAGAAGTCGAATATCACACGGAGTCTTTCGATTTCGCTTAATTTGGTTGTTTTCATTTAATACCAAACAAAAAGGTGCGAAAACGCACCTTTTCTCTTGTTAATTCCCTATTTGATTGTTAAAACATCCTCTCTTTATTTGTTTTTCACTTCAGAAGACATCATGACAACGAATCAACAAAATGCAGTTGTTTCACAACCACAAACTGTCGTTGTGAAACTGGGTACAAGTGTGCTGACAGGCGGCACTCTGGCACTCGACCGTGCACACATGGTTGAGTTAGCACGCCAGTGTGCTGAGCTTAAAAAACAAGGCCATTCAATCGTAATGGTTTCGTCTGGTGCGATTGCAGCAGGCCGTGAGCATCTTGGTTACCCCGCATTGCCCAACGAGATGGCGAGTAAGCAGTTACTTGCCGCGGTGGGGCAGAGTCGCTTGATTCAAACATGGGAGTCTTTGTTTGGTATTTATGGTATCAAGATCGGCCAAATGCTACTAACCCGTGCCGATTTAGAAGATCGTGAGCGATTCCTTAACGCGCGTGACACTATTAATGCGCTCGTTGCGAACGATATTGTTCCTATCGTAAACGAAAATGATGCCGTTGCGACTAGCGAGATTAAAGTTGGCGATAACGACAACCTTTCCGCTTTGGTAGGCATTTTATGTGGTGCAGATAAGCTCTTGCTTTTAACGGACCAAAAAGGTCTGTTTACTGCTGACCCTCGTAGAGATCCGAACGCAGAGCTTATCAAGGAAGTAAAAACCATCGACGATACGCTGCGTAAAATCGCAGGTGGAAGCGGTACAACATTGGGTACTGGTGGTATGGCAACGAAGCTGCAAGCCGCAGACATCGCTCGCCGCGCAGGTATCGAGGTTATTATTGCTGCTGGTAGTGCGTCGAATGTTATCTTTGACTCTTTAAGTGCTGAACCTCAGGGCACGCGCTTCCTACCTTGCGCTGAAGCCTTAGAGAACCGTAAACGCTGGATTCTAGCGGGACCTGCGGCATCGGGCGACATCGTTATTGATGATGGTGCAGTCAATGCTGTGGTCGGCAAGGGCAGTAGCCTACTTGCTAAAGGGGTCATCAAAGTTAGTGGTGACTTCGCACGAGGCGAAGTGGCGCGTGTAACAAACGCTCACGGTAAGTTGGTGGCTCGTGGCATCAGCGCCTACTCAAGTGATGACCTAACTAAAATTACGGGTAAACACAGTAAAGATATCATCTCTATTTTGGGGCATGATTATGGCTCTGAGGTGATTCACCGCGATGATTTGGTCGTCATTCAGGAATAGAATTAGAGGGAAGCAAAGTGGATTTAACGAATATGGGTAAAGCTGCTAAAGATGCAGCTTTCGAATTAGCGACAGCGTCAACTGCGCAAAAGAACCAAGCATTAGCCATCATTGCTGATGAGCTAGAAGCAAACTCTGCTGCTATTTTGGCGGCAAACGCTAAAGACATCGAACTTGGCCGTGAAGCGGGTTTAACCGATGCGCTGCTCGATCGCCTTTTGCTTAATGAAGAACGATTGACTGCAATTGCGAATGATGTTCGCAACGTCATTAGCTTGAACGATCCTGTAGGCAGCGAAATAGACAGTAAGGTACTGGAAAATGGGATGTCACTGTCTCGTCGTCGTGTGCCGCTTGGTGTCGTGGGCGTAATTTATGAAGCGCGTCCAAACGTAACCATTGATATTGCAGCGTTGTGCTTGAAAACCGGCAACGCAAGTATTTTACGTGGTGGCAAAGAGACATTTTTCTCGAATATGGAATTAGTGAAGGTTATTCAGTCTGCGCTCGCAAAGGCGAACCTTCCAGCCGCTTCTGTGCAGTACATTGAAAAACCAGATCGTGAGCTTGTTTCTCAATTGCTTAAGTTGGACGATTACGTCGACATGATCATTCCACGCGGTGGTGCTGGCCTACACAAAATGTGTAAAGAAAACAGCACGATTCCGGTGATTATTGGTGGCTTTGGTATCAGCCATATCTTTGTCGACGAATCCGCTGATCTAAAGAAATCCCTGAATGTGGTTGAGAACTCTAAAGTTCAACGTCCATCTGCGTGTAACTCATTAGATACGCTGCTCGTGCATGAAAAAATTGCAGCGCAATTCCTACCAATGATCGTAGAGCGCATGAACGATAAAGTGACCTTCGTGACAGAGCCTAAGGCAAAAGCACTGATGGCTCAAGCAACACAAATTCGCGATGCTGTTGAAGGTGACTTTGATACGGAATGGTTGAGCTACACTCTTGGTGTAAAAGTTGTGTCTGATGTGAAAGATGCCATTGATCATATGCGTGTCCATAACGCGAGCCACTCAGATGCGATCATGACCAATAGCTTGGAAAACTCAGAGCTGTTCATCAATTCTGTCGGTTCGGCGGCGGTTTATGTGAATGCTTCAACACGCTTTACAGACGGTGCGCAATTTGGCCTTGGCGCAGAAGTCGCAGTATCTACGCAAAAGCTACATGCACGCGGTCCGATGGGCTTAGAAGAGCTAACTAGCTACAAGTGGGTTGGTAAAGCGAACTACTTAGCACGCAGTTAACACATTCGACGAGATCTTGAGTGAAAAAGGGGCTTTTGCGCCCCTTTTTGTTTTGTCTAACATACCAATTCCGCTACACTACATGAGCTTTTATTTCGGTTTGAAAGCGTTATACCCAAATAGCTTTAATAGAGTCCGTATAACCATGAACGCGTGGTTATCCGTGATTGCTCATGAGGTTATTTTGGTATAGATATGGAGGTGATATGCATTGTCCTTTTTGTTCCGAGAACGATACCAAAGTTATTGATTCCCGCTTAGTGGCTGATGGCCATCAAGTTCGACGTCGCCGTCAGTGCTTGGCGTGTAGCGAGCGTTTCACTACGTTTGAAAGCGCAGAGTTAGTGATGCCTAAAGTGATCAAATCGAATGGCAACCGTGAACCATTTGACGAAGATAAAATGGTTGGCGGTATTCAACGCGCTTTAGAGAAACGCCCAGTGAGTGCCGATTCTATAGAGTTAGCGATCAGTATGATCAAATCACAGCTGCGTGCGACGGGTGAGCGAGAGGTTCCGAGTGAAATGATTGGTAATTTAGTCATGGACCAGCTCAAAGAGCTCGATAAGGTGGCTTACATTCGTTTCGCTTCCGTTTACCGCAGCTTTGAAGATATTCGCGAGTTTGGCGAAGAGATTGCCCGCCTAGAAGACTGAGTAGCTCATGACTCAACACACTCCTGAAAGAGCGTTTTCTGATTTAGATTTCGCCATGATGTCACGAGCTATTAAGTTAGCGAAACGTGGCATTTTTACCACCGCCCCTAATCCAAATGTAGGGTGTGTCATCGTTCGTGATGAAGAAATTGTCGGTGAAGGCTATCACCATCGTGCTGGTGAGCCGCATGCCGAAGTGCACGCGATGCGCATGGCGGGTGAAAAAGCAGTTGGTGCAACCGCTTATGTGACGCTAGAACCTTGCTCTCATTACGGCCGTACACCGCCATGTGCCAAAGGGCTGATTAAAGCCAAAGTGGCACGTGTGGTTTGCGCCATGGTAGACCCAAACCCGAAAGTTGCAGGTCGCGGCATCCAGATGTTACGTGATGCCGGAATTGAAGTTCAAATCGGCTTGTTAGAGCAAGATGCCCTTGCCCTTAACCCTGGTTTTATAAAGTACATGCGTACAGGCATGCCGTTTGTTCAATTAAAAATGGCGGCCAGTTTGGATGGGCAAAGCGCACTCAATAATGGTCAGAGCCAATGGATCACCTCCCCAACGGCCCGCCAAGATGTGCAGCGTTATCGAGCAATGAGTGGTGGCATTCTTTCTACTAGCAAAACGGTGATTGATGATAATGCATCACTCAACGTGCGCTGGGATGACTTACCTAATAGTGTTCAAGCGCAGTATTTACAAGAAGAGCTTCGTCAACCAGTACGTGTAATCTTAGATCGTCAGAACCGTTTAACTGATGCGCTCAAGCTGTTCCATACCGATGGAGAGCGAGTTATTGTTCGCTCTGATGGAGACTGTATCCCTCTATTGGACAGCGCTGACCAAATTGACTTATCAACGACATTAAAACGTATCTCTGATGAGCACCATATCAATCACTTATGGGTTGAAGCTGGAGCTACGCTAGCGAGTGCGATGATAAAGGCTAATCTTGTAGATGAGCTCATTGTTTACCTTGCGCCAAAACTCATGGGCAGCGATGGTCGGGGGCTTATCGGTGCTTTAGGGTTAAGCGCTATGGCTGACGTCATAGATTTAAACATTACAGACGTTCGTATGGTTGGGGTAGACATTCGCATCACCGCCACCATAAAACGTAATGAAATTAGATAAGAAATAGTATGTTTACAGGAATAGTAGAAGCAGTTGGCAAGTTAGCTGCGATTACGCCGAAGGGCGAAGACATCACCGTCACGGTTGAAACGGGTACGCTTGATATGTCAGACGTTAAGTTAGGCGATAGCATTGCGACCAATGGTGTTTGCTTAACGGTAGTTGACTTCGGAAGCCACTATTACAGTGCTGATCTGTCATTAGAAACCTTGAAGAAAACGGGGTTTGCTGAATACCAAGTAGGCGATAAGGTGAATCTAGAAAAAGCCATGTTGCCAACAACGCGATTGGGTGGACATATCGTTTCTGGCCATGTCGATGGGGTTGGTGAAATTGTCGAACGCAATTCAGTTGGCCGTGCGATAGAGTTTTGGGTTGCAATGCCTGCGGAAATTAGCAAGTACGTTGCAGAGAAAGGCTCGATTACTGTTGATGGTATTAGCCTAACCGTCAACGACTTACGTAAAAATGCTTTTAAGCTGACGATCGTTCCTCATACGAGTGAAGAAACTACGATTGACCAGTTTCAAGTGGGGCGCAAAGTCAACTTGGAAGTTGATGTACTTGCGCGTTATATGGAGCGTTTACTGCAAGGACAACAAGAAGATAAGGCCGAGTCTCGTATCACGATGGACTTTTTACAGCAAAACGGTTTTGCATAAGTCTTGGGAGTGGCTGCGTGAGGCATGCGATAAAGAGCAGACTCACAGAACACCGCGAGATTCATTGACTTGCTTAATGCAAAGCTCAAACTATTGACCTAACTAGCATTCACTGCAACGTAATTTTTCATTGCTGTCGCAATAACAAATTTAGAATAACGGGATAACAGACTATGCCAATCAGTACGCCACAAGAAATTATTGATGATATTCGCGCAGGCAAAATGGTCATCCTAATGGATGATGAAGACCGCGAGAATGAAGGTGACTTGATCATGGCTGCCGAGCATATTACGCCGGAAGCCATCAACTTTATGGCAACCTATGGCCGTGGCCTGATTTGTTTAACCATGACCAAAGATCGTTGCGAAAGTCTAGGTCTGCCACCAATGGTGCAAGACAATAATGCGCAATACACCACCAACTTTACTGTTTCGATTGAGGCAGCAGAAGGGGTAACGACGGGTATTTCAGCCGCAGATCGCGCACGTACCGTTCAAGCAGCAGTCGCGCCAAACGCTAAAGCTGCGGATTTGGTGCAGCCTGGTCACATCTTCCCTCTCGCAGCTCAAGACGGCGGTGTACTGACTCGCGCAGGTCACACTGAAGCTGGCTGTGATTTGGCTCGTCTTGCTGGTTTAGAGCCAGCATCGGTGATTGTTGAGATCTTAAATGACGACGGCACCATGGCTCGTCGCCCAGATCTAGAGATCTTTGCAGAGAAGCACGGTATTAAATTGGGCACTATTGCCGACCTAATTGAGTACCGCAATAACACTGAGACAACGATTGAACGTGTGGCAGAGTGCAAGTTACCGACAGAGTTTGGCGAGTTCACGTTAGTCACGTACAAAGACACCATTGATAACCAAGTGCACTACGCAATGTGCAAGGGCGATTTGAAAGAAAAAGCGCCACTGGTTCGCGTTCATCTTCAAGACGTTTTTACCGACTTACTACGTAGCGATCGTAATGCAGAGCGCAGCTGGACACTAGATAAGGCAATGAAACGCATTGGTGAAGAGGGCGGTGTACTGGTTGTTCTTGGCCATGAAGAATCGACCGATCTACTTATTCATCGCGTGAAGATGTTCGAAGCGCAAGACAAAGGTGAAGCACCAACGCTTGCTAAAAAACAAGGCACGTCTCGCCGTGTTGGCGTTGGTTCACAGATTCTTGCGGATCTCGGTGTACATGATATGCGTCTTCTGTCATCGACCAACAAAAAGTACCACGCGTTAGGTGGTTTTGGTCTGAACGTTGTTGAGTACGTCTGCGAGTAACAACCGAACAATAAGTTCCTAGTCTTTGACGTGCTTAACTCGTCAATGGCTAGGAACCAGTGATTTGCCTCCAATTTCCATTAGATATTGCTCACAAATTTGTGCTAGAATCCGGCGATTCTCACTTGATGAACATATTTCACTTATAAATAGAGTTAAAGGAAAGCTTATGAAAGTGATCGAGGGTGGCTTCCCAGCGCCAAATGCAAAAATTGCTATCGTTATTTCTCGTTTCAACAGTTTTATTAACGAAAGCCTACTTTCTGGTGCGATCGATACACTAAAGCGTCACGGACAAGTAAGCGAAGACAACATCACGGTTGTGCGTTGTCCAGGTGCCGTAGAACTACCTCTAGTAGCTCAGCGTGTTGCTAAAACTGGCAAATTCGACGCTATTGTTTCTCTAGGGTCTGTTATTCGCGGTGGAACGCCTCACTTTGACTATGTTTGTAGTGAAATGAACAAAGGTCTAGCACAAGTGTCTATGGAATTCAGCATTCCAGTAGCATTTGGTGTTTTGACTGTTGATACGATCGATCAAGCGATTGAACGCGCAGGAACCAAGGCTGGTAATAAAGGTGCAGAGGCTGCACTAAGCGCACTTGAAATGATTAATGTACTATCTGAAATTGATTCCTAATGGGGGCCAGTGTGAAACCAGCCGCACGTCGTAACGCACGTCAATTCGCTCTACAGGCGATCTACTCATGGCAAATTACTAAAGAGAATGTTGCCAAGATTGAAGAACAGTTTTTGTCTGGCGACAAATACGATGAAGAAGAACTTCATGCATCTGAGCCAGCGCTTGCTGCTCCAGAGACAGACGTAGCTTACTTCCGTGAACTATTAAGCGGTGTTGTACTTAGCCACGCTGAGCTAGATAGCAAAATTCGTCCATACATCTCTCGTCCTATGCAGGATTTAGATATGATGGAACTTGCTCTTCTTCGCCTTGCTATGTACGAGATGACTCGTCGCGAAGATGTTCCTTACAAAGTTGTTATCAATGAAGCGATTGAACTTGCAAAAGTTTTCGCAGCAGAAGATAGCCACAAGTTTGTGAATGGTGTACTTGATAAAGCAGCACCTCACATTCGTAAGAAATAACGATTTCTTCAATGAAAAGGTCAGCACATGCTGACCTTTTTTGTATCAAAAGCTTTTACATCAAAAAGTAAGTGAATTATGTCTGGTGAATTTAATCTGATAGACAAATACTTCGTCGGTCGTCAGAGCCAACGTAAAGATGTCCATCTAGCCGCTGGTGATGATTGCGCTTTGGTCAAAGCGCCAGCTAATGTTCAGATTGCGATTAGCACGGATACATTGGTAGCTGGAACGCATTTCTTAGCCGACGCGAACCCAGCATGGGTCGCACACAAAGCATTGGCTTCTAACATCAGTGATTTGGCGGCGATGGGCGCAACGCCTGCGTGGGTGAGCTTTGCATTAACGATGCCTGAGCCAGATGAAGAATGGCTTGCACCTTTCTGTGATGCATTTTTCGAACTGGCTGATTACTATGGTATTCAGTTAATAGGCGGTGATACCACCAAAGGCCCATTGTGTCTGACACTGACGGTGCAAGGTTTTGTACCTGAAGACAAAGCGCTCACGCGATCCGGCGCCAAGCCTGGGGATTGGGTATACGTAACGGGAAACCTTGGCGATGCAAAAGCTGGCTTGGATGTGATTCTAGATGACTCTCTGCGCAGTAGAGCCGGCGCGGAAGCACTAGAGCGAGCTCATTACCTTAGTTCTCCTCGTGTGCTCGCTGGTCAGGCTCTGGTTGGCCTAGCCTCTTCGGCGATAGATATTTCAGATGGTTTAATCTCTGATATTAAGCACATTTTACAGCGATCTCAGGTTGGGGTGAGTATTGATGTCTCTCAGCTACCGATCTCTTCAGAATTAGTCCAGTTTTTAGATGATAAGATCAGCGCGCAGCAGTATGCTTTAGCAAGTGGCGAAGAATACGAGTTGTGTTTTACCGTGCCGGAGCAAAATCGAGGCTCGTTACAAAGCGCTTTATCTCATACTGGCTGTAAGGTCACATGTATTGGTCAAATCCGACCAAATGGAACCTTCGAGCTGCATGATAACAATCAACCACTTGATTGGGACTTAAGTGGCTTCGACCACTTTAAATGATCTGAGCTAAGCTCTAGCCAAGAGCCTGTTACTATTGAGCAACTCACAGGCATGACGATTGAAACCAAACTAGCAGTATAGGTTTAAGGATATGACCAACCCTCTTTCTCTGATTTCATTAAAGAACCCGTGGCATCTATTGGCGACGGGTTTTGGCAGTGGATTATCCCCGTTTATCCCTGGAACAATGGGCACACTGGCGGCCGTGCCTTTCTTTTTGTTGTTGGCACAATTACCATTTACGGCGTATGTCATTGTTGTTCTGATTTCGTGTGTGATCGGCATTCAAATATGCCAAGTGACCTCTGCAGACATGAAAGTTCATGATCATGGTTCAATCGTATGGGATGAGTTTGCAGGCTTTTGGATTACGATGAGCATTGTGCCTGCACTGAATATTCCACTCACTGAATGGAAGTGGTTGATCACTGGCTTCATCTTATTTCGTTTTTTCGATATGGTAAAACCTTGGCCAATTGGGTGGCTAGATAAGCGAGTTCATGGTGGGCTGGGTATTATGGTTGATGATATCGTGGCGGGAATTATGGCTGGTGTTGCCCTGTTTCTAGTCGCAAAATATGCGGGCTGGATGAATTAAACGTTGACCGTAAAAAAGGGATGCTATGAGCATCCCTTTTTACATTCTATTTTGCTAAATAATCCAAGATGGATTTTTCAACTCCTTTTGCATCGAGACCAAGCTCTTCATGCAGTTCATCTTGTGTTCCCTGATGAATAAACTCATCTGGTAAACCTAGGTTCAACACAGGTTTAATGATTTTATCTTTCATCATGAACTCAACGACACCAGCACCAGCACCACCTGCGATAACATTTTCTTCTAACGTCACGAGCACGTCATGATCTGCGGCTAATTGACGAATTAATGCTTCATCGAGCGGCTTCACAAAGCGCATATCAGCAACAGTGGCGTTAAGGTATTCTGCCGCTTCTAGCGCGTTACCCAAGAAAGTACCAAAGTTCAGAATAGCAACTTTTTCACCTTGGCGAACCATGCGCCCTTTACCGATTTCTAACGCCGTAAACTCAGTTTCGATTTCTACGCCCATGCCGCTACCACGAGGGTATCGAACCGCACTCGGGCCAGAATGATTATGGCCAGTGTAAAGCATTTGTCGGCACTCGTTTTCGTCGCTTGGCGCCATGATCACCATGTTCGGAATACAGCGCATAAAGCTCAAATCGAACGCACCTTGGTGAGTTTGACCATCTGCGCCAACGAGACCTGCGCGGTCGATCGCAAACATCACTGGTAAGTCCATGATCGCGATGTCGTGGATCAATTGGTCATAACCACGTTGCAAGAAAGTCGAATAGATAGCAACGATTGGATGATCGCCCGCAATTGCCATGCCTGTTGCCAGTGTCACTGCGTGCTGCTCAGCAATCGCCACATCAAAGTATTGGTCTGGGTACTCTTTTGAGAAACGCACCATACCTGATCCTTCGCGCATTGCTGGCGTAATTGCCATTAGCTTAGGATCTTGGGCCGCCATGTCACATAAAAAGTCACCGAAGATCTTTGAGTAAGTTGGCTTACCGCCACTGCTCTTCGGTAAGCTATTGTTTGCCGGTGCGAACTTCGGCACTGCATGGTAGCCGATAGGATCTTTCTCGGCAGGCTCATAACCTTTGCCTTTCTTGGTCATGATGTGCAGGAATTGAGGGCCTTTGAGCTCACGCATATTTTTCAGCGTTTTGACGAGTTCATTGACGTCGTGCCCATCAATCGGGCCAATGTAATTAAAGCCGAACTCTTCGAACAGAGTACCAGGCACTACCATGCCTTTTAGGTGCTCTTCCGTACGGCGAACCAATTCTTTAATAGGTGGAACACCAGACAGCACTTTCTTACCGCCTTCACGGATAGAAGTGTACAAGCTACCAGAAAGTACCTTCGCAAGGTGGTTATTCAGGGCGCCGACGTTTTCTGAAATCGACATTTCGTTGTCGTTCAAAATCACCAACATATCAGGATGAACGTCGCCAGCGTGGTTCATGGCTTCGAATGCCATGCCTGCTGTAATTGCGCCATCGCCAATCACACTGACAATTTTACGGCCTTTGCCTTCTTTTTGTGCGCTGATGGCCAAGCCAAGACCTGCACTTATAGATGTCGAAGAGTGACCGACAGACAACGTGTCATATTCACTTTCTTCACGCCAAGGGAAAGGGTGTAGACCATCCTTTTGGCGAATTGTTGGCATTTTATCGCGACGTCCGGTGAGGATTTTGTGCGGGTAAGCCTGATGACCAACATCCCAGATCAATTTGTCGATAGGGGTGTTGTAAACATAATGCAGAGCGACAGTTAGCTCTACGGTGCCTAAGCCAGACGCTAAGTGTCCGCTAGATTGGCTCACTGAATTTAGCAGATACGTTCGCAGTTCATCACACAGATTTGGTAATGTTTCTTTCGGAAGAAGACGTAATTCTTCCGGTGTATTTGCTAACGCCAGTGTTGGGTACTTTGAAATATCAAGAGTCATATAAATGCGCGCTTATAGTGTTAATTTTTGCGCTCGATGACATATCGGGCGAACTCTTCGAGTAACTGAGTATTGTATGGGATAGCTTCCAATGCTTGAAGTGCTTCCTGTAACAGAGTGTGAGCTTTCTCTATGGCTCCCTCTAAACCCAGCAGGGAAGGATAAGTGCTCTTATTCAGACCTTGGTCGGAACCTTGAGGCTTACCCAGTGTTTCTGTGTCACTGATGATATCAAGAATATCGTCTTGAACCTGAAATGCCAAACCAATTGCTTTTGAGTAGCGCTCCAAGTGAGGTAGAACCTCGATACCTTTCTCACCAGCAGCTAATGCACCTAATTTTACCGCACAATCAATCAGAGCTCCGGTTTTTTTACGGTGTATCTCTTCCATTTCTTCAAGAGAAACTAGGCGATTTTCCGCGCCTAAATCTAAGGCTTGCCCTACACACATGCCGCTGGCACCAGAGGAATGCGCTAAGGCTTTGATCATATTGATGCGTTGAGCTTCTGCCGCCGAGCTTAATTGACCATCAGCAATAATAGTGAAGGCAAGAGTTTGTAGTGCATCACCTGTCAGTATTGCGGTTGCTTCATCAAACTTAATATGACAAGTTGGTTGACCTCGACGCAGTTCATCATCGTCCATGGCTGGCAGATCATCATGAATGAGTGAGTAGGCATGTATACATTCGATAGCAGCGGCGGGGGTGTCTAAGTCTTCAGGTTTACAGCCGAGCATTTGACCTGTGATGTAAACAAGAAAAGGGCGAACGCGTTTTCCACCTAGCAAAAGGCCGTATTTCATTGCTTGAATCAATGGCTGCTCTTGATATGGAAGCTGATCGAGCCACAAATTCAATTGCTGATTGTTTCTTTGTTGAAAAGACGTCAATGTCTGTTGCATCACATTGCTCACTACTGATTGTTATTCTGAATCTGGTTTGAAGTCACTCAGTGGTGCTTCATCATCTTCACTAAGAAGAATGCTCACGCGCTGTTCGGCGTCGCTTAATTTAGTTTGGCCTGCACGAGCTAAGGCAATGCCTCGTTCAAACTTACGCAGGGCATCATCTAGAGCAAGATCGCCATTTTCTAATTGATCAACCAAGCTATCAAGCTCTTCAATGGTTGCTTCAAAGGTCATGTTTTCTGGTTTCTTGACCGCCATCTTTTTTCTGCCTTAATCAAGCCTCGGGTAAGATGCACGAAAGTTACCTTAGCCTAGTAACTTGGTCAAATTTAACCTTATATAATTGTCACAAAATTAGCGTTCAACGAGTCTAAGCGGTGAAACCCCATATTTTGGTTGAGGTTGTTAGGTGTAATTTGTGATCCATTAGCTAAGATTTTTCTAAAAATTCTGCGCGAGTTGTCGATACAGGTAATAATCCGCCCAATGGCAGTATTTGAGTATAGCGTGAGGAGTGCTTTGTGGATTTAGCAACCCTATTAGGTTTGATTGGTGGTTTTGCATTCGTCATTATGGCGATGGTGCTTGGTGGCAGCATCGGCATGTTTGTCGATGTCACGTCGATCCTTATTGTCGTTGGTGGCTCAATATTCGTCGTGTTGATGAAGTTCACAATGGGACAGTTTTTTGGTGCGACAAAGATTGCTGGCAAAGCCTTCATGTTTAAAGCGGATGAACCCGAAGACCTGATCGCAAAAATTGTGGAAATGGCCGATGCGGCGCGTAAAGGTGGTTTTCTTGCTCTTGAAGAGATGGAAATAAACAACACATTCATGCAGAAAGGCATTGATCTACTGGTTGATGGCCATGATGCCGACGTTGTGAGAGCGGCACTCAAAAAAGACATCGCGCTTACGGATGAACGACATACGCAAGGTACTGGTGTATTTCGCGCCTTTGGCGACGTTGCTCCTGCGATGGGAATGATTGGCACCTTGGTTGGTCTTGTTGCGATGCTTTCAAACATGGATGACCCTAAAGCGATTGGACCAGCAATGGCCGTTGCACTCTTGACCACATTGTATGGCGCGATCCTGTCCAATATGGTGTTTTTCCCTATTGCGGATAAGCTTTCTCTTCGCCGTGACCAAGAAACGCTAAATCGCCGTTTGATCATGGATGGCGTATTAGCGATTCAAGATGGCCAAAACCCGCGAGTGATCGATAGTTACTTGAAGAACTACCTCAATGAAGGTAAACGTGCCCTTGAGATTGACGAGTAACTTGGAGAGTCGTGATGGATGATGAAGATAACAAATGCGATTGTCCGCCACCTGGCCTCCCGTTATGGATGGGGACATTTGCAGATTTGATGTCGCTACTGATGTGTTTCTTTGTTCTTCTGCTCTCGTTTTCTGAGATGGATGTACTGAAGTTCAAACAAATTGCAGGATCAATGAAATTTGCCTTCGGTGTGCAAAATCAGCTTGAAGTGAAAGACATTCCCAAAGGTACTAGCATTATTGCCCAAGAGTTTCGACCGGGTCGGCCGGAGCCAACTCCGATTGATGTCATCATGCAGCAAACCATGGACATCACTCAGCAGACGCTCGAATTTCATGAAGGGGAGTCTGATCGAGCTGGTGGCACAAAACGTGATGAAGGCAAGTTAACGGGTGGGCAATCGCCAGAAACGTCAACTCAAAACAATGAATCTGCCGAAGCGGACATGCAGCAACAGCAATCTAAAGAGATGTCGCAAGAGATGGAAACCTTGATGGAAAGCATCAAGAAAGCCTTAGAGCGAGAGATTGAACAAGGCGCCATTGAAGTTGAAAACCTCGGTCAGCAGATTGTTATACGTATGCGTGAAAAAGGTGCATTCCCAGAAGGTTCGGCCTTCTTGCAGCCTAAGTTTCGTCCTTTAGTTCGTCAGATTGCAGAGCTAGTAAAAGACGTGCCAGGCATTGTTCGAGTATCTGGCCATACAGACAATCGACCGCTAGACTCGGAACTTTATCGTTCTAACTGGGATCTCTCTTCTCAGCGTGCAGTATCAGTCGCGCAAGAGATGGAGAAAGTGAGAGGCTTCTCTCATCAACGTTTGAGAGTGCGGGGTATGGCGGATACGGAGCCCTTGTTACCGAATGATTCTGATGAAAATCGTGCGCTTAACCGACGGGTTGAAATCAGCATTATGCAAGGTGAGCCTCTCTACAGTGAAGAAGTGCCAGTAATTCAATAACTAGGCTTTAGTTTTAAGTCAGTAAAGAGATAAGAAAGCGAGCAGATTGCTCGCTTTTTTTGTTTTTCCAATCCGCTTGGGTGTATAATCTTGCGCCTTAAAAGTGAGCTCAGACTACTTTTTGTGACTGAAACGCGGTTTTACTGCGTATGAAGTATTGAAGTTGAGTGTCACTCTTTGTTGATTGCGAAACTAACCTGCGAATTAGACTATGAAATTTATTGTAAAGCCCCATCCAGAAATTTTTGTAAAAAGTGAATCTGTGCGTAAGCGCTTCACAAAGATTTTAGAGTGCAACATTCGTAACATCATTAAGAGCCGCACGGAGTCTGTCGCGGTATTTAACCGTCGTGATCACATTGAAGTGACCTCTGAGAGTAACGAATTCCACGCTGAAGTTCTTGAGGTTTTGACTCATACACCAGGCATTCACCACGTACTGGAAGTGAAGCAAACTGAATTTAAAGACTTGCACGATATCTTCGAGCAAGTGCTAGAACTCAACCGTGCTGCACTCGAAAATAAAACCTTTGTTGTACGTGCGAAGCGTCGTGGCAAGCATGACTTTACCTCCATTGAACTAGAGCGTTATGTAGGCGGTGGTTTAAATCAAGCGATTGAAAGCGCTAGTGTTAAGCTACGAAACCCAGACGTGACGATCAAGGTAGAAGTCTCGAACGACAAGCTAAACCAAGTATTGTCTCGTCATAAAGGCCTAGGTGGTTTCCCTCTGGGTACGCAAGAAGACGTGTTAAGCCTGATCTCGGGTGGTTTCGATTCTGGTGTTTCAAGCTATCTTCATATCAAGCGTGGTTCAAAAGTACATTACTGCTTCTTTAACTTAGGTGGTCCAGCACACGAAATCGGCGTTAAGCAGGTTTCTCACTACCTATGGAACAAATACGGTTCTTCAGCAAAAGTACGTTTTATCTCAGTTGATTTCGAGCCTGTGGTTGCGGAAATCCTAGAGAAAGTCGATGACGGCCAAATGGGCGTGATCTTGAAGCGTATGTTTATGCGTGCAGCAGGCATGATCGCTCAGAAGATGAAGATCGAAGCATTGGTAACAGGTGAAGCACTAGGTCAAGTATCGAGCCAAACGCTAACCAATCTACGCCACATCGATAACGTAACTGACACGCTGATTCTGCGTCCACTTATCAACTGGGATAAAGAAGACATCATCAATCTAGCACGTGAAATCGGCACAGAAGATTTCGCCAAGACAATGCCAGAATACTGTGGTGTTATCTCTAAGAAGCCAACCGTGAAAGCGGTGAAAGGCAAGCTAGAAGCTGAAGAAGAGAAATTCGACTTTAGTATCCTTGAGCAAGTGGTTCAAGAAGCTCGCATGATGGACATTCGTGATATCGCGAAAGAGTCTGAGCAAGCCGCACCAGAAGTAGAGCAAGTTCAAGCGGTAGAAGAGCACGCGGTTGTGCTAGATATTCGTAGTCCTGAAGAGGAAGACGATAACCCACTTGAAATCGAAGGTGTGGATGTGAAACATATCCCTTTCTACAAGCTGGGTACACAGTTTGGTGACTTAGACCAGTCTAAGACATACTTACTTTACTGTGACCGCGGTGTGATGAGCCGTCTGCAAGCGCTTTACTTGCAAGAGCAAGGCTTCAGCAACGTAAAAGTTTACCGTCCATAGCTGACTGATAAAATACGTTAAAAGGCGCAAATTGAGACATCAATTTGCGCCTTTTTTGTTTTTGATCGCGTTACAGACAACCATTACTTAGCATAATGTTGAGGCTTATCGCAAAGCCATACACTTTGTGTTGATATAACGATAATTAATCCGAAAGAAGAGTAATAAAGTGATATTGCTGCCAGATATGCGGATGAGATTTTTGATAGATAAAAAAACACCGCCTAATTTAGGCGGTGTAACAAATTTGACAGACAGGTCAAAAATAAATACAGGAAGTATATGTTTTGTCACAGGGAGTGTGGACAAAACATTATGGTAGAAATCTACCTAACTCGAAATACGAGTTTGCAAACACAACATCGCAACAACGAAGCCAATTGATTTCCAAAGAAATCAAGCCGTTCAGGCCCGTGTTGCGGGGTGAAATATAGAATTTATCTGGCTGTTCGACAACGGACATTTTATAATGTTTCAGATTAAAAAAACTAATCCTATTAGAGGTCCCATATGTCTCGCAGATTGCCTCCATTAAATTCGCTTCGAGTCTTCGAAGCGGCTGCTCGTCATCTCAGTTTTACACGAGCAGCAGAAGAGTTATTTGTTACTCAAGCCGCGGTCAGTCACCAGATTAAAGCGCTTGAAGAGTTCTTATCATTGAAGCTCTTCCGTCGACGTAATCGTTCTTTGTTGTTAACAGAAGAAGGCCAAAGTTACTTTCTCGATATCAAAGATATTTTCACCTCGATTGCGGAAGCGACAGATAAGGTGTTGGAACGTAGCGAAAAAGGGGCATTGACGATTAGCCTACCGCCGAGTTTTGCTATCCAATGGCTTGTACCTCGTTTGGCCGATTTTAATGCTCAAGAGCCCGATATCGATGTACGTATTAAAGCCGTAGATATGGATGAAGGCTCACTGACTGATGATGTTGATGTGGCGATCTACTATGGCCGTGGGAACTGGCCAGGTTTGCGAGCAGATAAATTGTACCAAGAGTTTTTGATCCCACTTTGTTCACCTTCATTACTTTTGGGTAACAAACCATTAGAATCTTTAAGTGACCTCAAATTACATACTTTGTTACACGATACTTCGCGTAAAGACTGGAAGCAGTTTGCTCGTCATTACAACATTGAAGGCATCAACGTAAACCACGGTCCTATTTTTAGTCACTCAACGATGGTGCTACAGGCTGCTGCGCACGGTCAGGGGGTCGCGCTCGGTAACAACGTACTCGCCAAACCTGAAATGGAAGCCGGACGACTCATTGCACCATTCGACGAGGTGTTGATATCTAAGAATGCATTCTATGTGGTGTGTCATGAACAGCAGGCAGATATGGGCCGAATCGCAACGTTTAGAGACTGGATGTTAGCAACCGCGAGAAAAGAACAAGAGGAAGTATTGGATGAATCACTGGATAGCTGAGGGGCCTGAAAACGGACCGCTGTTTATTTTTGCTCACGGCGCAGGTGCGGGGATGGAGCATGACTTCATGACAGCTGTCGCCAAAGGATTAGTGGAGCAAGGTATTCGTGTAGTGCGTTTTAATTTCCCTTACATGGTGAAACGTTCGGAAGATGGCAAAAAGCGTCCGCCCGATCGCGCGCCAAAGTTGCTCGAAGCATACAGCGAAGTGATCGCTCACTTTACTTCTTCTCCCGTGGTTATTGGTGGTAAGTCAATGGGCGGTCGTATGTCGAGCTTGTTGGCTGAAAATGAGCTGGTGGCGGGCATTGCCTGTTTAGGGTTTCCATTTCACCCACCAGGAAAGCCAGAGAAATACAAAGGCGAGCACTTAGCAACCATTGAGAAACCTACGCTGATTCTGCAAGGGGAACGAGACACCTTTGGTAAGCGTGAGGAATTCGATGATTTCGTCCTTTCGTCACAAGTAACGGTGAGCTTTTTACCTGATGGTGACCACAGCTTCAAACCGCGCAAGATCTCAGGTCATACTGAAGTGGGTAACATTGCACTCGCGATAGAGCAGTTAGCGGCGTTTATAAAAGAGGTGTACAGTGAAAAGTAAGTGGTTACTCTCATTCTCTGGATTGTCTGGGCTGATTTCGGTCGCTCTTGGAGCATTTGCTGCTCATGGGCTAAAAGCGACACTGGCCCCTTATTTGCTCGGTGTATTTGAGACCGGAGTTCTGTATCAATTTATTCACACGTTGGCGATTGTGTTTTGTGCCATTCTGCTTCTGCTCAATTTGGGACAAAAAGCACAAAAATATTTTTTCATTGCGGCGATTTGCTTTATTATCGGCATCTTTTGTTTTAGCGGCAGTCTTTACGCGCTGGCGCTGACGGGCATTAAGTGGTTTGGGCCAATTACTCCTGTGGGAGGATTACTGTTCATGATTGGTTGGTGTCTGTTCTTTTTTGCTGCGTTCAATATCAAAGAGGTCTCCAAGTGAAACAACTAATGCTCTATTGCCGTTCTGGCTTTGAGAAAGAGTGTGCTGGTGAAATTCAGGACAAAGCGACACAGTTGGAAGTGTATGGCTTCCCTCGTGTGAAGAGAAACTCAGGTTATGTTGTCTTCGAGTGCTACCAAGATGGAGATGCCGACAAACTTGCGAGAGGTTTAGACTTTAAGTCTTTAATTTTTGCTCGACAAATGTTTGCGGTAGCAGCTGAGTTTCAATCGTTGCCAAGTGATGACCGAATTAGTCCAATTCTGAATGAACTAGCAGACATCGAAGCATTCCCTCGTTGTGGTGATTTGAGAATTGAAACGCCAGATACAAATGAAGCGAAAGAGCTACTGAAATTCTGCCGTAAGTTTACCGTCCCAATGCGTCAAGCGTTGCGCGGTAAAGGCTTAATGCTGAACAAAGATAACGCGAAAAAACCAGTACTGCACATTTGCTTTGTTGAGCCTGGCCACTGTTACGTTGGTTACTCTTACACTGACAACAACTCACAGTTCTTCATGGGTATCCCTCGCCTTAAATTCCCAGCAGACGCCCCAAGTCGTTCAACACTTAAACTGGAAGAAGCATTTCATGTCTTTATTCCACGTGAAGAGTGGGATGAGCGTTTGGCACCAGGTATGTGGGGTGTGGATTTAGGTGCATGTCCAGGCGGTTGGACGTACCAATTAGTGAAGCGCTCAATGTTCGTTCACTGCGTTGATAACGGCATGATGGCAGACAGTTTGATGGAAACTGGCCAGATCAAGCACCATATGGTGGATGGTTTTAAGTTCGAACCAGACCGCAAGAACGTAACATGGATTGTTTGTGACATGGTGGAAAAGCCAGCTCGTGTTGCTCACCTGATGGGACAGTGGCTGTTAAAAGGTTGGGCAAAAGAGGCCATCTTTAACCTTAAGCTGCCAATGAAAGGGCGTTATGACGAAGTGCTGCAAGACCTTGAAAATCTGAAGCAGTTCCTCATTGATAATAAGGTAAAGTTCAAGCTACAAGCTAAACATTTGTATCATGATCGTGAAGAAATCACGATTCATATCCAATGTCTGTCGAATATTTCACCTTACTAACTTTATTCCCCGAGTCTTTTGGGAATAGTGATTAGAATAGAAAAAGCGCCTTCAAATGGCGCTTTTTTAATATCTGAGGGTTTCATGGTGTGAAACTACCATCGGACACTACTCCGCTTTGTTTGGCCCTAAAAAGCGAATATCTTGCAAGTTAAAGCCTAGTTCGATGTCGCACTTTAAAGCGGCGACGCGTTTACATAAACGAGCAGACTCAATGTGCTCATCCAATTTTATACGGTATTTCGGTACGAGATCTTCACTAGCGTAGGCAGCTTCAAGACTCTCAAACTGAGTGAGAATCTCTTTCGCTGTTTTCGGGCCAATTCCAGGTACGCCCGGAACCTGGCTAGAGCTTATCCCTGTTAATCCCCAGTAATCCGCTAGTTGATTTGGTTTTACGCCGAACTCTTTTTCGATAAATGGTTCATCTAACCAACGATGTTGGAAATAATCACGGATTTGTAGGGTAGGGGAAAGTAGCTGGCAGTAACCTTTGTCTGTGGAAACGATGGTGACTTTTTCACCATGGCTGGCCACTTTCGTTGCGAGTGTAGCAACCAAATCATCTGCTTCATCGCCTTCAGAAAGCAATGAATCAATACCTTGCTCCCACCACGCTTGTTGAATCGCATCTAACCCTTGCAGTAGTGGCTGAGGCATTGGTTTTCGGTTTTGCTTATAGTCAGGGAGAATTTCAGCGCGCCAACCTCTGTCTTGTTCGTGGTGATCAAAAACCGCGATGATGTGTGTCGGGTTGGCCTCTGACAGAATGCGAGTGAGGGTTCTTTGCGTTGTGGTTATGGTTCTTGCTATGTCGGTTGGATCTGGTTGTGCTGAGTGCACTCGGCGGATCAGGTTTAGGGCATCAATGATAACAAGATGAATAGACATAATGACTTAGCAATAAAAAGGGGCGTAATGCCCCTAGTGTAACGAATGCTAGCCTGACTATCGACCACCAATTTCCGGGTGAGCGATTCGATAACACGGTTCGTAGTCTGAACCGCCAGGTAATTTCATTCGGTGCTGTTCGACAAAGTCTTTTAGCAACTTATCGAGTTTTTTCATGGGGACTGCGTCGCCATGAATGGTGAAAGGCCCTCTACGTTCTATTTCTCGAATGCCTTCAGCCTTTACGTTACCTGCCACTATGCCAGAGAAGGCTTGACGCAAGTTGGCCGCTAAAACTTGCGGTTCTTGATCTAGGCTTAAATCCAATTGTTCCATCGACTCATGAGTAGGCTCGAATGGCAGTTGGAAGTTTGGCTCAATTTTCAATGACCAGTTAAAGCTGTACGCATCGCCTTTCTCTTTTCGGTGAAGGCGTACCGAGTCCATGGAGCGTTTCATAATACGAGCGACTTCTGCCGGGTCGTCAATGATGATCTCGTAGTGCTTTTGCCCTTCCTCACCAAGTGTGTCGCGAATGAACTCATCAATAGAGCGGAAGTACTCTTCACTCTCTTTTGGTCCTGTTAATACGATAGGCATTGGTTGATCGGCGTTATCCGGGTGCATCATGATGCCAAGAATGTACAGTAGCTCTTCCGCTGTGCCCGGGCCTCCTGGGAAAATAACGATACCATGAGCCATACGGACGAAAGCTTCCAAGCGCTTTTCGATGTCGGGCATGATGACCAGTTCATTTACTATTGGGTTTGGTGGCTCGGCAGCAATAATCGAGGGTTCGGTTAAACCAAGATAACGTTGCTGAGTATAACGTTGCTTTGCGTGCCCAATTGCTGCACCTTTCATCGGCCCTTCCATTGCACCAGGGCCGCAACCTGTGCAGATGTTAAGTTCACGCAGGCCCAGTTCGTTACCCACTTCACGTGTGTACTGATACTCCACTCCATTGATAGAGTGACCACCCCAACATACGACAAGATTCGGTGCGATACCTGGAGTTAATGCTCTGGCATTACGAAGAATGCCGAACACGAGGTTCGTAATGTGAATTGGGTTAGTAAGGTTGAGCCGCTGGGCGTCTGCCAAATGCATGTTTACGTAAACGATGTCACGCAATACGGAGAACAGATGCTCTTGGATACCTTTAATTATTTCGCCGTCAACAAAAGCGTGCTCTGGCGGATTAGTCAGCTCAAGCTTAATACCACGCTCACGACGCACGACGTTGACATCAAACGATTGGTATTTATCGAGCAGTTCTTTCGAGTTATCGGTATGGCTACCGGAGTTCAACACCGCTAACGTGCAATTACGATACAGCTGATAAAGTTCACTCGAGGCTGTGTTCTTTAAGCGCTCTACTTCTAGTTGAGATAGCAAGTCCATGCTACCAGCGGGGCTTATATGGGTAATCATAACGCCTCCTTGTGTTGCATTAATTTTAGGGAAAGTACCAACTTACCTTTTTGGTGTTATACGTATGGTTTGATGAAAGGTAGTTGGCCGATTTGGTTTTATGGTTATCAACTCCCAAGCAACCTCAAGATGATACATTTGCCTTTTATAAATACATCATCTTGAAGTGACTTGGGTTTTTACAGCTTAGCAGACTAAAAGGGAAGAAATGTGATAACTCGTTGAAAATGGGTGGTTATAAAGCGTAGATTGCACCAAATTTGGTTTGTTTGCTCGCTTTTTGTACGAATCTTAGCTCCAGTTAAGCTGGTTTGTTCCACGTTTTTTAGCGTCCGCAAGCATCTTGCCAAGACGATCGAGCACATACTCTGGCGTATCGGACTCTTTGAAAGACGTCGATACAGCAGCTAAGGTAATCATGATATTTTGCTCACGGAACTTAAAGGGTAATTGGCTAATATCACGCTGGATATGCTTAATCAGATCCAGTGTGTATTCTTCAGATTGTTCCGGGACGAGTAGAATAAACTCCTCGCCACCAAAGCGAGCTACTGTTTCCGTTTCTGATACGCGCTTGTTAATAGTACGAGCGATGATCTTCAGCGCTTTATCGCCAGCCGTATAACCATAGCTATCATTCACCGCTTTGAAATTGTCTACATCAAACAGCACAACACGAAGGTTTTGCTGAGAGCGAATCCAACGGCGATACTCTAGCTCTAGTCGATCGTTAAATGCAGTGCGGTTATAAACTTTAGTCAGCGGGTCGAGCAACATACGCTGAGCTTGGTCATCTAAGCGTCGACGATAATCTTGCGTAGTTTCAAATACCGCTTCGAGTTGGTTCTTACTGTAACTTAACCGCTCTTGCAGCGCTTGCTCTCGCTCTTCCGTCATTTTCAGTCGCTCTGTCAGCGACGCCATTTTTTCGAGAAGAGGCGTGATTTCTTTTTTCACAACCGCGATATCTTGAGCTTGATTAAGTGACTTTTGGCTTAATTCAACCAAGCTGTTCATTTCTGTGTTGAGCTCTTGGCGGTGTTCAAAGTAGGTATGATGCTGGTCGACGTTCTGATGAACGGTTTTTAGGTTACTTGCGAGAGAAGTGTTCAGCTGATCAAGGAATTGGCTAGACGCCTCGCGCTCGAACTTTGTTGCTTCGACAACCAATTTCAGCGTTGAGAGCGTAAGCTCAATGAGAGACTCGGCACTCACGCCAAGGAGCAACTTAGCGCGAATATCCAGCAATCTATCGCCTGATTCTCCCTCGAAATCCAGCTCTGTAATAGTATGTTGGAGGTCGCTGGCTAAGCACTCAAGCTGAGATCTGTCGGGATTGCTTTCAAATTCACTAAGATGTAGACGTGAATTAGACGTGATGATTTTCAGAGCGCGTTCGTAAATACTCAGTAGCTTAGTGGCTTGATCAGCTTTATTGCTGGCGTGAACTTCAGAGAAACTCATCAGGTTCCGTAGTTCACGTTTTAACTGCGCAGGTAAGCCAGTGACACGTTGCAGTGTTTCACCACTGTGCTTGATTTGTTCGTCAAGGTAACCGTTCTGTTTATCCATCGTCTTCGACTGCTGTTTGAGCATCCTCTCTAATACCGCTAAACGCGGGATAAGAGTGCTGATATCTTTTTGATGTTGCAGCTCTTGTTGGATTTCAAATAGGTAGTTGGATACCTGAGTATTCGAACCCTGGCAAGCTGAAGACAATGATGCCACAACGCGTTTAAGAACTTGTTGTTCACGTTTGAATTTGAGTGAAGTATCACGATGAGTCAGTCTGAGTTGGTCAAGTTGACAACTCAGCTGATGCAGCTGCGACTGAATATCGGATTCCAAGATTCCCATGAAGTGACTACGGTTAAGTCCATGTACTACTGACAATTATCTGATAATAACAAAAAACTCTATAGCGTCATTAGTTATTACGTTCAACAGGCGTTTAATTATCCATTTTTTAATATTTTCTTGATGTCGTCCTCATTCTTGTAGGACGAATGGATCTTGATCAGGCCTTGGCTAATGGCATGTTGACAGGCAGTTCTTATGTTACCTGTTGCAAAGCTAGCAGCAGGCGCATTATCGATGGCTTTTAAGAACACCCAGTGGCTTTGCTTATCCTTCAAGCTGACTTCTCGTGCGATGTGAGTCGCAAGCAACAACAGATCGAGTAATTCCTCATCGTTAATTGCAGTGTAGGCTCGGGGTAAGAACGGATAATCACTGATGCCCATACGAATAATACGATTGACGTTGTGCTGCTGTGCGAACTCATCCACCCAAGTCTGGAATTTTTCGAACATGACTTCGGCAGAAGCATCACGGTCAGCGTTCGGTTCTATGTAGAGTAAGTTCGCATCTGAGAAATGGTAAAGACGCGACGGTTTTTCTATTTTTTCCGCAAGGAAGTCGCCAAATGCCCGTTCTAGTTCTAGACCTGCCTTATAGCCGTTATGGACGTACATGCTTCGTAAGAATGGCAAATCGATCATAACAAAGCGTAGGCGATCATTAAGTGGTTCGTGGATCAATTCACCCATTTGCCATTGCTCGAAAGTTTCGCTCGACTTTTTCAATGAGCGAGAAAGCTTAACATTCAGCATACGCAAGTTACGTAAACGAGAGCGAGAGTGGGTGAAGAGGTCGTTACGCAGTTTTTCGATTTCACTTGCTTGGCGCTGCATGATGACACCACGGCGCATAATGAACAAAAACATGACCAAGACAGTAATAAACAATGCAAATGAGATTTTCTGGAATTTACGATGCTCTCTTTCCACTTGCTCTAAGCGTTCTGATTGACCGATGTAATGGATGGTTTGTTCGGCAAATTCTTTTTGCTGACGGAACGCATCCTCACTGATTTGGTTAAGCTGCTTTTGTTCTAGACGAACGAGGTTGGTGTATTTTTTATAAGCTTGCAGAGAAAGTTTGTATTCGCCTGCCTGCTCGTAACCCAACCCAAGTAAACGGTATGACTGCTGCTTAATGAAGTTGTTATTTTCAGGTGACTTTTCAGCAAGCGCTAACGCCAGCTTAGCATTAGTAATGACGTCTTTACTGTCATTTTGATGATAAGCCAGACCTGACTGAAGCAGGGCAGCCTTTGCTTCAAGCTTAGGAATATTGGTGTATTCTAAAAGCTCTTTAGAGCGGTCTAAGTACTGCTCTGCTAGCGCGTAGTTATAGAGTTGTAGGTAGGTAGCCGCCAAGCTTAAGCGAATTTTAATGATTCTATTGATGTTCTTACTGGTACTTTCATGGTCAAGCACGTTGAAGTAATGCACTAACGCAAGGTTAAACTTACCCTGATAAAAGTAGATGTCGCCCATTTGCTCTAGGACGTCCGCTAGGATCGGAGAGCTAGGGTAAGAGTCATAAAAATCTGCGGCTTGGGATAAGTATTCGATCGCTTTGTCGTACACTCGTCGTTCCTGGAAGAGCCTAGCCAAAAGGCGATTCACTTTTGCTAATCTTGCACCACTGTTACTTTCAATAGATTGCCAATAACCATATAGCAGTTCTGACAAAGCCAAATTGTACTTCTTGCTATTGAGGTAAAACTCGCCGACGGCAGTGTAGTAGTCGATCAAGGCTAACTCAGAGCGGCTATCGTCAAGCATGGTCTTTGCTTCAGAGTACAAGTTTTCCGCTTTAATGATATCGCCACTATGTGACGCGAGGAGTGCTCTTTGCATCACTAGTCGGTAGCGAACGCTGTCGGTGCGTTGTAATACGGCATCGGCTTCATCGAGCTGTTGTTCAATTTGGTTAAGCGTGTCTTCCGCTTTTGAGTAGTTTTCGTCGTACATCCAAATCATTTGGTTGCGCATCAGCTGGAGATCTAAGTCCATGTACGGCAATTGATATTCTTGCGCTAAGCGTTCCGCTTTATTTAGGTGCTCGATAGCCGAACGAACATTACCCATGGCGTAATCTGCCTGAGCGATAATCTTGTGCGCTTCGATGGTGCTGCTTGGTGTGCGAACGCTACGATCTGTTTCGTCGCGAGACATGGCTGAAGGGCTGTCACTTTCTTTGCGTTCTGTTAGCTCACGCTGTGACAAATAGTTGGTTGCCGCTTGTTTTGCTTGTGATGGCTCTATTTCCGCCAATTGTTGTGCTTCGTTGAGTAACGCGGACGATAAAATGGTTGCATGAAGTGGCTGTACAAACAGCAAGCAAAGAAAGCCAATCAATTTGAATAGACGCGAACTGTCCCAAAACATCCTTTCGTTCCCTCGAACTGTTTTTAGATATGGCGATAACGGCGAAAAGCCTCAATTAGCCGTTTAAATGCGGGTTGAAGCCATTTGATATAGTAACATGCTTGGACAATAAAAACGTCCGGCAACCCTTTAGATTGCCGAACTTATTTCTGTTGCCTATGCGCTTACTGACGAGCCATACGGTGATTGTGAGCTGGCTTATCTTGTTCCGTTGAGCGGTAAGGGTTGATATCCAAGCCTCCACGGCGCGTATAGCGGGCAAATACGGTCAGTTTGCTTGGTTGGCAGTATTTCATTAGATCCGTAAAAATACGCTCTACACACTGTTCGTGGAACTCATTGTGCTCGCGGAAAGACACTAAGTAACGTAACAGCTTCTCACGATCTATTTTTGCGCCTTGGTAGCGAATTTCTACACTGCCCCAGTCGGGTTGGTTAGTGATCAAACAGTTTGATTTCAATAGGTGGCTATGTAGCACCTCTTCAACTTGTACTTCACCTGCTGCACCTTCAAGCAAATCGGCATCGAAATCGTAACTGGTGATGTTAATGTCTTGGTCATCTATACATTCACCGTCCATTGTCACGATAGGTTGATTGGTATAGTGGGTCACTGGATTCACCTCAACCAGCACCTTTTCACCTGCGCATTCAGAAAGGTCTTGTGTTAAACGCTCAGTCACTTCTTCCCAGCTTGCAAAGCGGGTTTGGTTATAGCTGTTTAAGTACAGTTTGAAAGACTTCGATTCAATCAAGTTTGCGCTGGTGGCTGGAATGTATATTTCGCCAACGGCCACTTGTGGTAAACCTTTACTATTTAACCAAGACAGTTCGTACAGCGTCCAAATGTCGTGCCCCATGAAAGGCAGAGTATCGCCTAACTGGAGGTCATCTCGGTTCAGGCTGCGAGGGACTGGTTGCAGCAAGCTTGGGTCATACTGGTTCGCATACTCGGTCGTTTTACCTAGTGTTAAGCCAGCAAGCTCTTTAGCGTCAGAATATTTGCTCATACTTTGTGGTCGTTTTCGATTAGAATGGCGAGAATTTTACTGAATCCGCTGGTCAATTGCCATCCGGCAAGTACGGCTATCTGATAAATAAGGAATGAGGAGACCTTCATGACCCAAAACGTTACTCAGGCGCTACAAGAGTTCAGCCTGCGCTACCAACAAGCTTGGCAAGCTAAGCACAATGAGTTGCCAAGCAGTGAAGAGCTTGCAGAGCTTGTTTCTCCTTGTGTCGAAGAGAAGCGTGATGGAAAGGTGCTTTGGAAAGCGGTCGCACGTGATGAAATGGCCGATTTCACCAATGTGGAAAATGCGATTGAGTTGTCACTGCAAGATGATGTTAAAGCCTTTTATGGTTCTCAATACTGCGCTGATATGGAGGCAACTTGGCAAGGTAATTCGTTGACGCTGCTGCAAGTGTGGAGCGATGACGATTTCGTGCGTCTACAAGAAAATATTCTTGGTCATTTGGTGACGCAGCGCCGCTTGAAACTTAAACCAACAGTATTTATAGCAGCGACAGATGAGGAAATGGATGTGATTTCTATTTGTAACCTCACTGGCAATGTGATTCTAGAGCGTTTGGGCACCTCTAAACGTGATGTATTGGCAGATTCATTGGTTGAGTTCTTGAATAAGTTAGAGGCTGCCGTCTAAGTATGTATGTTGTTGAGTTGCAGTTTGAGTGTTTTGATAACACCACCGTCAGCGCGGTAGACAAAGCCATTAATGGCTTGATGGATGCTCTGCGTTACAACGGCCAAGTATTAGGTCGTGAATTCCCAATAGTGATGGGAGAAGGTGAATTTTTCGTTCGTGTTGTTTGCCCAGAACAAGACAGCTTGCATCCACGTTATCACTCAGATTTCGTCAAAGTGTGCATGAACCGTTTGTCGGATGCGTCTTTGCTTGCACCGAAAATGCGCATGCTGGGGCGTGATTTGAATTCAGAACAAGCAGCCGAAGAAGAGACACCTAGCTGGCAAGTGTTGTACACGACTTATGTTCATACGTGTTCGCCTTTGCGAAGTGGTGAAACCCTGTTGCCAATTCCTTTGTATCGTAATGAGCCAACACTTAATGGAGACCATAAAGCCGTCATTAAGTGGCAGACTGAGTGGCAAGCGTGTGATGAAATCCAAATGGCAGGGGGTTGCCGAGCGGAACATGCGGCGCTGCACGAAATTTGCGATGTGGATAGTGTGCTGTTTCGCCGAGGTTGGGACTTACGTGGCCGTATCGAATACATCACGAAGATCCCTACGTACTATTACCAGTATCGTGTCGGTGGTCAGTCGCTGGAGAGCGAGAAAGCGCGCAAGTGTCCAAAATGCGATGGCGAGTGGCTACTCGATGAGCCACTACATGACATATTTCATTTTAAGTGTGATGACTGCCGAATCGTTTCCAACATCTCTTGGGACCACCTTAAGTAGCGAATTGAAGTTACTTAAATGGGCGGATAGACAAATAGAAAGGGCTGATGTTTTCACATCAGCCCTTTTAGGTTTAGAACGTTTATGTTTAGAACGTTGTTTTCGGTCATGTTTTGAAAAGTGGGATTACCAACCTTTCACAACACCACCTTTGAACAGCTCTTTTGCCGCTTCGTAAACTTCTTCCGTTTGGTAAGCTTTTACGAAGTTTTGTACGTTTTGCGCATTAACATTTTCTTCGCGAGCGACAATTAGGTTTACGTATGGTGAGTCTTTATCTTCAACGAACACGCCGTCACGCTCTGGCGATAGGTCGATAGAGCTTGCGTAAGTGGTGTTGATGATAGATAGCGTTACGTCATCCAGTGAACGTGGAAGCTGTGGGGCTTCTAGTTCAATGATTTCGATATTTTTAGGGTTGCCTACGATGTCACGTACTGTAGCGAGTAGACCAACGCCATCACGTAGCGTAATCAAACCTTGTTGCTCAAGAAGCAGTAGTGAGCGACCTAGGTTAGTTGGGTCGTTTGGTACTGCGATGCGTGCGCCATCTTGAATTTCATCAATTGATTTTACTTGCTTTGAGTAACCAGCAATAGGGTAAACGAATGAGTTACCCGCGATAGCCAGTTTGTAGCCGCGGTCTTTCACTTGTTGGTCTAGGTATGGTTTGTGCTGGAACGCATTCGCGTCTACTGAACCATCATCCAGAGCGGCGTTTGGTGTTACGTAATCGGTAAATGTTACTAGCTCAACGTCTAGGTTGTATTTCTCTTTTGCTACTTTAGCGGCAACTTCGGCTACTTGTGCTTCAGCACCAGCAATAACGCCAACTTTTACTTTGTTTACGTCTACTTCTTTGTCGCCGCAACCCGCTAGAGCAAGAGCAGAGGCGGCCGTTGCTACAGTCAAAAGACCTTTAAGGCTAAATTTCATCTTTATCTCCTTATAATTTGTATTTTTGATGCTTATCTGTGGTCTACACGGCGCACCACTGCGTCGCCGATAGACTGAATAATCTGTACTAGAACAATCAACATCACGACAGTCACGGCCATGATAGTTACATCGTAGCGGTGGAAACCGTAACGAATAGCTACGTCACCTAGGCCGCCGCCGCCTACCGTACCCGCCATAGCTGAGTAGCTAACGAGAGTGACCAAGGTAATCGTTACTGAGTTAACAATAGTCGGCATTGCTTCAGGTAGTAGAACTTTTGTGATGATCTGTGTTGGTGTCGCCCCCATTGACTGCGCTGCTTCCACCAAGCCTGTCGGTACTTCTAATAAAGCACCTTCAATAAGACGAGCGACAAAAGGAATGGCGCCAATGGTCAGTGGGACGATTGCTGCGGTTGTACCGATAAAGGTTCCAACCAGCATTTTTGTCACTGGAATAATCGCAACCATCAGTACGAGGAATGGCACTGAGCGACCAATGTTAACGATAGCGCCTAAGCCGCTATTTAGTTTGGTGTTTTCAAGTAGGCCGCCTTTCTTAGTAATATGGAGGATTACGCCTAATGGAATACCCACAGCAAAGCCGACTAATCCGGCAACCGCAACCATGTAAAGTGTTTCCCACGTTGCACCTAAAAGTAGTTTGCTGTTTAAACTCAGCCATTCAGAAATCGTATTAAAGGACATAACCAAGTACCTCTACTTTTACGTTGTGCTTACGCAGGTATTCAAGAGCTGCGTTGTCATCTTCTTCGTTACCAAATAGCTCTGCGACCATCATGCCGAATTTCACGCCACCAGCGTAATCAAGGTCGGAACTCAAAATACTCACATCAATATTGTATTTACGAGAAATTTGCGACATTAACGGTGCATCGACGGTTGCGCCAGTAAACTCTAAGCGAACCAACGGATAGCTGCCATCAACACGCTCTGCTTGCAGACGTGCTTGGTAATCTTCAGGAATGGAAAGATCCAGCGTTGAGCGAATGAATTGGTGTGCCAGCTCTGTCTTAGGGTGCGCAAAAATATCGCCAACGGTGCCTTTTTCCACCAGCTCACCACCACCGATGATTGCTACTTCGTGACAGATGCTTTTTACGACTTCCATTTCGTGAGTGATAAGTAAAATCGTGATGTTGAGTTTGCGGTTGATCTCTTTCAATAACTCAAGGATAGATTGAGTTGTTGCTGGATCTAGTGCGCTAGTGGCCTCATCACAAAGCAGCACGCTAGGATCGGATGCCAATGCACGAGCAATTGCCACACGCTGTTTTTGTCCGCCACTTAAGTTAGATGGGTAGCTCTCGTGTTTGTCGGCTAAGCCTACAAGCTTTAGCAACTCAGTTACTTTTGTTGTGATTTGCGATTTGTCTTTACCTGCCAGTTCTAGGGGTAATGCCACATTATCAAACACAGTACGAGACGAAAGCAGGTTAAAGTGCTGGAAGATCATGCCAATGTTACGGCGTGTTTCGACTAGTTGTTTTTTGCTGAGTTTGGTTAGATCCACACCATCAACGATGATGGAACCAGAGGTCGGCGCTTCTAGCATGTTGACACAGCGGATCAGCGTACTTTTACCAGCACCTGATGAACCGATAACACCAAAGATGGTGCCTTTGTCGATGTGTAAGTTAATGTCTTTCAGGGCAAGGATTTCCTTACTGCCTTGGTAGAACACTTTATTGACGTTTTTTATTTCTATCATGTTTCAACCTGCCCAAAGATACGGGGAACTTCGCTGTCAAAAACGGCCTTTGACAGAACTTAATGTTGAGCTTTATCTCAATTTTCAGTTGATGCTATGGGTTAAGCAGAATGAAGTCAATAGATATTTTTACGTCTAGACGTCTAAATGTATGGATGTTCTGTTTTGAAACGAAGATGTATAGATAACAAGCAGGAGGTAGACGGCAGGGCACCCTCAGATTTACCGATTCTTGCCCAACAAATCAACCGTTTTGTCGAGGCCAAGAATGAATTAGATAGTGTTGAAGTTTATAAGGTATGTAATAATCTGATTAAACCGAGTTAATAGAGAAATACGTTTTGGCAAAACCTGCTGTTTTTATCGATCGTGATGGCGTGATAAACGTTGACCACGGCTACGTTCATGACGAACATGATTTTGAGTACATTGATGGTGTTTTTGAAGCGACGAAAGCGCTAAAAGATAAAGGCTACCTTCTAGTGTTAGTGACGAATCAATCGGGCATCGCACGCGGTAAATTCAGTGAAGACCGTTTCTTGTCTCTGACTCAATGGATGGATTGGAACTTTGCTGATAATGGTGTTGAGTTCGATGGTATCTATTACTGTCCACATCATCCAGAACATGGCATTGGCGAGTACAAGCAAGATTGTGAGTGCCGTAAGCCAAAACCAGGCATGTTCATTTCTGCGCGTGACTTCTTGAAGATCGACATGGAGAAATCTGTGATGATCGGCGATAAAGCTGAAGACATGATGGCAGCAGAAGCGGCAGGCGTTGGCACTAAGATTTTGGTTCGCACTGGTAAGCCAGTAACGGAACAGGGCGAAGCTATTGCAACGGTAGTATTAGATAGCATTGCAGATGTGCCTGCGTACTTAAACAAGTAATCTTAATTACTGACTGAGATAAGGGAAGCCACTGCTTCCCTTTTGTTTGATTCCTTCTTTTAGTCTGAACACTTATGAGCAAAAAACTCACCATTCTTGATATCGCGAAATTGGCTGGCGTGGGCAAATCGACGGTCAGCCGTGTGCTTACCAATGATCCCAAGGTAAAACCGCAAACGCGTGAGAAGGTAGAGCAAATCATTCGTGAATCAGGCTACGTCCCATCAAAGTCGGCGCAGTCGATGCGTGGTGGCAGTCAAAAGGTTATTGGGGTTATCATCTCCCGTTTAGATTCACCATCAGAAAATCGCGCCGTTGGTACAATGCTCAATGCTTTGTATTCCGCTGGTTATGATGCGGTGATCATGGAGAGCCAATTCGATCGCGATAAAACCAATGAGCATTTGGATGTGCTTAAACGTCGCAACGTCGATGGGGTGATCGTGTTTGGCTTTACTGGATGTGATGAGCGAGCATTGGCGGAGTGGGGGAGTCGTATCGTCGTGATCGCGATGGACACGCAAATGGTTTCCTCGATCAACTACGATAACCAAGGTGTGATAGACATGGCTTTGTCTCACCTTGAGCAGCAATCTTTATCTCGCATTGCTTATATTGGTGTTGATCCTGAAGACAAAACCACTGGCTTAGCTCGTCTAAATGCTTATAAAGCTTGGTGTCAACGCAAGCAAATTGCACCTTGTTTCCAAACGGGTAAGTTGAGCCATGAAAGTGCTTATCAGTTGGTAGACAAAGTCCTTCAATCTGATACTCAGGCCATCGTGTGCGCCAGTGACACTATCGCGTTGGGCGTGATTAAGCGTCTTCAAGAGTTAGGACGTGAAGACGTGGTTGTGACAGGTGTTGGTGGTAATGAATTGCTCTCTTTCCTTTTCCCTAAAGTATTTAGTGTCGACCCAGGTTATACCCTTGCAGGTGAGAAGTCCGCTAACATGCTGATCAATCAATTAAATGGCGATGAGGAAGTGGTTCACTTTACTCAACAGCCTATCGTTTATTGACCCACACTAAAACGATCTGCTCTAAAATTATACTGTGATCATTCTCAATTAATGGGACTGTTCCCATTTTCTTTTTTGTCTTCGAATGGCAATATTAAAATTAAGAAATGGGAATGTTCCCATTTATAAAAACAAAATGATGAATCGAATGTATCCAATACAGGGTGGACAAAGTTATGAGTAAGATTGCGCGTAAAGACGTGGAGCGTCTTATTGAGCTGGTCGGGGGGCCGGACAATATTGCCAGTGTAAGTCACTGTTTAACTCGCTTGCGTTTTGTTCTAAATGATACGGACAAAGCAGATACGAAACAGTTAGAAACATTACCGATGGTGAAGGGCTGTTTTACCAACGCAGGCCAGTTCCAAGTGGTTATCGGTACTGAAGTGGATGAAGTTTACAAGGTACTGATCGGACTGACGGGTAAAAGTGAAGCCAGCAAAGACGAAGCGAAGAACGCTGCTCGTCAAAACATGAATATCGTTGAGCGTGGTATTTCCCACCTTGCAGAAATCTTTGTACCACTGCTACCAGCGATCATCACCGGTGGTCTGATTCTTGGCTTCCGTAACGTGATTGGCGACATCAAGATGTTTGATGGTCAAACGCTAACGGAAATCAGCCAGTTTTGGGCAACGGTACACTCTTTCCTATGGCTAATTGGTGAAGCAATCTTCTTCTTCCTACCAGTTGGCGTGTGTTGGTCGACAGTGAAAAAACTCGGCGGTACTCCGATTTTGGGTATCACGCTTGGTGTCACGCTGGTTTCGCCACAGTTAATGAACGCCTACCTAATTGGTAAGCAAGTGCCTGAAGTATGGGACTTTGGCTTATTTGCCATCGAGAAAGTGGGCTACCAAGCGCAAGTGATTCCGGCAATGCTCGCTGGTATGGCACTGGCGTTTATTGAAACCAACTTAAAACGCATCATTCCGTCTTACCTTTACCTAGTGGTTGTGCCGTTTGTCTCTATCATCGTGTCTGTGATTCTTGCGCACTCTATCATTGGCCCATTCGGTCGTATGTTGGGTGATGGTGTTGCTTTCGCAGCAAAAGCAGCCATGACAGGTGACTTCGCAATGATTGGCTCAACCATCTTCGGCTTCCTATACGCGCCATTGGTCATTACTGGTATTCACCACACCACCAACGCGGTTGACCTTCAATTAATGCAAGAGCTAGGCGGCACGCCAATTTGGCCTCTGATTGCGCTTTCAAATATTGCTCAAGCGTCTGCGGTCGTCGGCATCATTATCATCAGTAAAAAACATGGCGAGCGTGATATCTCGGTGCCTGCGGCTATCTCTGCTTACCTTGGTGTGACCGAGCCGGCGATGTACGGTATCAACTTGAAATACAAGTTCCCAATGCTGAGCGCGATGATCGGTAGTGCGTGTGCTGCTGCTATTTGTGGTAGTGCGGGCGTAATGGCGAACGGTATCGGTGTGGGCGGTTTGCCGGGCATCTTGTCTATCCAACCGCAGTTCTGGGGCATTTTTGCTTTGGCTATGTTAGTCGCAATGCTAGTACCTGCTGCATTAACGTTAATTCTTTATAAGCGTGCACAAGCCAAAGGTGAGCTTGAGCCTGCAAACGCGTAATTCTATTTGAGGCAGTGACTTGGCTGCCTCCTCCTATTTTTCTTTTCAAATTTTAAGTTTCCGATTACTGGTAAGTGAGTGTTAGAAATGGCTATGACCAAGCATGATGAGAGCTGGTGGAAAACCGCAACCATCTATCAAATTTACCCAAAAAGCTTTTGTGACAGTGGCAGTAAAGGCACGGGCGACATCAAAGGGATCATTTCTAAGCTGGATTATCTTAAGCATCTTGGTGTGGATGCGATTTGGCTGACGCCGGTTTACCAATCGCCAATGATCGACAACGGTTATGACATATCCGATTACTACTCGATTAACCCACAGTTCGGCACTATGGAAGATTTCGATACTTTGCTAGCAGAAGCGCATCAGTTGGGTATTCGTATCATCATGGACATTGTAGTGAACCACACGTCGACAGAACACAAGTGGTTCCAATCCGCACTGGGTGATAAAAACAGCCCATACCGTGATTACTACATCTGGAAAGATCCGGTAGATGGTGCTGAACCAAACAACTGGCAATCAAAGTTTGGTGGCAACGCTTGGGCGCTGGATGAAAAAACAGGCCAGTACTATTTGCACCTTTTTGCTAAAGAGCAAGCGGACTTAAACTGGGAAAACCCAGTAGTGCGTGAAGAAGTGAAAGAAGTCATCAGCTTCTGGGCAGACAAAGGTGTCGATGGTTTCCGTCTCGACGTTATCAACCTGATTTCCAAGCAGCAAGATTTTCCAAGTGACGATATTGGTGATGGTCGTCGTTTCTACACGGATGGTCCACGTGTGCACGAATACCTTCAAGAGATTAGCGAATCTGTGTTTCAAAAATACGGTAGCGTGACGGTGGGTGAAATGTCTTCCACTACGCTAGAGCACTGCCAGCAATATTCTTCGCTAGACGGCAAAGAGCTATCCATGGTGTTCAACTTCCATCATCTGAAAGTCGATTATCCAAATGGTGAAAAATGGACCAAAGCGCCGTTTGATTTCATTCAGTTAAAACAGATCTTCAATCATTGGCAAACGGGCTTAAATGGCAAAGGGTGGGGGGCGCTGTTCTGGTGTAACCACGACCAGCCACGCGTTGTGAGCCGATTAGGTAACGACGAGCAATACCGTGTTGAATCTGCCAAGATGCTTGCGGCATCAGTGCACATGATGCAAGGCACACCTTATGTTTACCAGGGGGAAGAGATCGGCATGACCAACCCGGGTTATACCGAAATCAGCCAATATCGTGATGTTGAAAGTACTAACATGTACGACATCATGGTCAACCGTGATGGTGTATCTCATGACGATATGATGGCGATCTTGGCACAGAAGTCGCGTGATAACTCACGTACACCAATGCAATGGAACAGTGCAAAACACGCGGGCTTTACTGAGGGCACGCCGTGGCTTGAAGTGGCGCAGAATTACTCTGAAATCAATGCTGAAGCTGCGGTTGCCGATTTGAACTCGGTGTTCTACTTTTACAAGCGTCTGATTGAACTGCGTAAACAGGTTCCAGTCATCACCGATGGCCGTTACGAGGACCTGCTGCCAGAGCACAAACGTATTTTCGCTTACGCTCGTCAGAACGATAAGCAAACGCTGCTGTGTATCAATAACTACTACGCAGAAGAGGTGGAATGCGTTCTGCCAGAACGTTTTGATATGAGTAAAGCGAAAAACTTGCTATCTAACTATCAAAACTCAGCGAGCGCAGTCGCGTCAAACCATCAAGTGTTACGACCTTACGAAACTCGTATTTTATTGATAGAAGAATAAACTCGGGTGTCATCACCCCTAAGATTGATGTTCGAGATGAAGGCTTTGGTGTGCTCCCCAAAGCCTTCTTTTATTGAGATATCTCTAAAAAATGCGAGCTTATTTTGTTTCAATCGCTGTTAGCTGCACTTTCTCTTCGTTGATTTGTACTTGTTGTACTTTCAGCAGTTCAATTTGTTCAATCAGACCTAAGCTCGGATTAAACCAACGTTCTGCCGAAGTGGCGAACTCCATTGAGTCCATATCATCACAGTTTAGGTTGTAGATGTTCTCTTCCATCAGGTATGCCGCTTCAATTTTCTTGCCTGAGATCGAGAACGCTTTACGCACGCCAGTTTCTCGGATTTGCTGTTGCCAAACCACTTGGCAAGATGCTGTCATAGGAAGGTTTTGTACCCACTCATGCTCTTCAAAACGGTCTAGTAGGTTGTGAACTGAGTAGCCTGTAAGAGTGGTTTGCAGAGACATAGTTTCTTCACCGATGTCAATATTCGGGCTTTTCTCTTTTACGTTGTCACCGTTTAGGCGGAAAATCGGACCGCTGTGCATAAGCATGGCAATAAACTGATGACCAATGAAATAAGCGTCAGTGATTTCATGGAGTGCACCATCTGATCCTGCAAAGTAAAGCGTATTGCTCTCTTCGTCGTCGTTGTACTGCTCGTCTGAATAGTAGAACTGTTCGGCGCCGTAGTTCATCAAGTCATTAACCAACTGGACCATTGCCTCGCTGTTTGGGATTTGTGCCAATGCTGCCAATATTTGCTCGCTATCCATCGCTTGGAAGCTCAGTTTCATGTCGCCCTCTGGTTGGCCATCCAAGCTAAACGAATAGCTCAATTGTGTGTTTGGTACAGGAGCGAAAATGGAGTTGTGAATCGAGACGTCGAAACTTTCTTGAGGCACTTTGTTTGGATTCGCACTGCCAGAAGACGAACCTCCGCCACAGCCGTAAAGAGCCAGAGTTGCTGCTGCGATAAGCGTCATTTTGTTTAGCATGGTTTACATTCCTGATTGATAAGGCCGCTTCATGTTGGGCCGTTGCTTGAATGCGAGCATGCTAAGTTCAGCGAGAGAAAAAGGGCAAAAAACAAAAGATAACAGGGGTTAATGAAAGCTTAATTTTATATTTAGGTCTTTGTTTTATTTGGATTTATTTCGTTGGCTACATTAGTGCAATACTCGTTAATGAGCGCTTTCCATCGGCTTATGATTTCTTGATCGGTCACACTAACATGCAACGTTTTCCACGGTTGGAGGCAAGTCTCTTTGGATTCAGATTGAGAAAGACGCTCAAACAAGGTTTCGGAAGGTAAAACGCGCAGCAGCGCCACCAGTGATTCCATGTAGTTGAGACGGAACTGTTCAAGTTTGTTCTGCTTGTAAGCAATGTGAGACACAAAGGTATAAATCAGTGCGTTTTGGATGCGTGAGTCGCCATCTGGTGTCGTTAACAGAGCTTTTGCCCTGTCTAAGTTACCTAATTTGAAATGCAATAGACCTAACCAGAGGCTCAGCTCATCTGGCAAAACATCAAACGACGATTGTACTTGAGTTAAATACGCTTCCAGCTTTTGATGTTCGTGCTCGTATAAGGCGAGATGTCTTGCCGTTGTTATAGCCGCAAACTCATCAGATTGTCGGAGAGGTTGGCTAGAAAAGGCATTCTCGAATAACATTTTTTTGTGAATATCCGAAAGCTGCCACGTACTTGCCGAAGGTGCAGGCAGATTGAAGTATTGCGCGACATCCGAGTGCATTTGGAAAATATCCGATTGTAAGTCAGATAAACGCAGTGTGTACTCATTGCGAAACGCTAGCTTGCCCGTCGCAGGATAAATAAGGTTCATCTGCGCTTTCAAGATGCCCTGTTTTGTGCCGTCTTTTAACTCGATATTGAGCTCGTAGTCGCTGGTCTGCATGTTTCGTGCGCCAGGGAAATATGGCGCATGACCGATAGGATCAAGAAAGTAACTGGGAGCATCTTGGTTGGCGATGTCGGTGTATGGATATTCGACCTGTTGTTGCAGCAAGATGGCTTTGACCAGTATGCGGTATTTTCGCGCCTGAGAGCCGATTGAATCGACACGGTTGAGTAGTAGCTCGACTTTGGGAATCAGTAGTTGATGACGTGTTTGTTGTGTTGAGATTTCTTGGCGTTGCCATAACAAGCTTGCGAGCGTCACGCTACAAACTGCAAGTATGGCACACAAGCTATAAGCAAAAATCAGCTTGAAGTTCTTATTCCTCGCAACCTGAGTTGGGATAACGCGTCGATGGCTTTTCGCTGGTGGCACCAAACGAATATTGGCAGGGTTAAGAAAGTAGCCTTTGCGGGGGTAAGTGACTAAAAGCTTAGCGGCATCGTATTCGGGTAAGTACTGCTGTAGCAGGGCACGTAAGGTGCTAATGCGGTTCGTGAGCACATTCTTAGAGATGAACTTGCTCTGCCAAATGGTTTCAATAATGGTGTCAGCAGAGAGTGGGTGGCCAACGCTTGTTAACAGCAGTTCTAATAATTCAATGGTGCGAGGTTCAAGATCAATCGCGATAACATCTTGATGAAGGGTCTGTGTCTTCGGGTTATAGATCAGCTCTCCAATCGCAATACAACTGTGAGTCTGTTTAGCTTGTTGCAGAAAGTCGCGCATACCGTACCGATCTATTTGGAAATCGCGAAGTATTATATAGCGATTGGAGCGCGAAATCTTATAAATCGCGCTTCAATCATTATCAAAAATTTATGAACCGTAGGTCACGGAATAGCGGTGCGGTTTGTGGTTCATCGCTAACACGAGATTGAGTGCAAACGCCCCCAAAATTGAAAGGCCAATCACTTCTGGTGTGACAAAGAAGAATGAAGCAAACAGGATACATGCATCGATTGCCATTTGGCTTTTGCCAACTGAAATGCCAAATTTGTCTTGGATAAACAAACACAGCACGTTAAAGCCACCCAAGCTGGAGCGATGTCGGAATAGGATCAGCATACCGAGCCCCATTAAAAGCCCGCCTGCGACGGCGCAATAAACTTCATTTACCGATTCGAGCGAGATTAGCAAATAAAGATGATCGGCAAAGATAGAAACCAACGCGCCAGAAATGGCACTATTAATGGCGAAATGACGGCCGAAGCGTTTCCATGCTAGTAAGTAAAAAGGACTGTTTGCTAAAAAGTACAGCACACCAAAGGTAAAAGGTGTAAATTGGCTAATAAGCAGAGCCAATCCAGTCGTGCCTCCCGTTAGAAGGTTCGCGGATTGGAGAAAGAAAACGCCTTGAGCTACTAAAAAGGTACCCGTGAGAATCGCTATCCAGTCTTCTTTTAATGAGTGTTTTTCCATCAATATTGCAGTCATTAGTGATAAATAAGGCGTGCATAGTAGTAAAAAGATGATCTTTTCGGTAGCTAGAGGGTAAAATTTACGGTAAACCTATGTAATTGCTGTTTTACAGGGTGTAAAGCACAAATTTGACAGGCAATAGATTGTCGTTATGCGATTGCAATGCTGGCATGATAAACATTGCTTGTCATCATGAAAAAACTGCATGAGAAAAATTGTAAATTTCTCTTTATGACCTAAATCAAATTATGTAGAATGCGCGCCATTAGGGTGACGAAAACGTTTGCGTCGGGTCATTCAACAGTTTTTTTGCAACTTTCAGTACTAATCTGAGTCAGGAGATACAGATGCTTAAGCGTGATATGAACATCGCAGATTACGATGCGGAACTGTTCGCAGCTATCCAGGAAGAAACTCTTCGCCAGGAAGAACACATTGAACTTATCGCTTCTGAAAACTACACAAGCCCACGTGTAATGGAAGCGCAAGGTTCTCAGCTAACGAACAAATACGCTGAAGGCTACCCAGGTAAGCGTTACTACGGCGGTTGTGAGTACGTAGATAAAGCTGAAGCACTAGCAATTGAGCGTGCATGCCAACTATTTGGTTGTGAGTACGCTAACGTACAGCCTCACTCAGGTTCTCAAGCAAACAGCGCAGTTTACATGGCGCTTCTTAACCCTGGCGATACAGTTTTAGGCATGAGCCTAGCGCACGGTGGTCACCTAACTCACGGTTCACCAGTAAACTTCTCGGGTAAGCACTACAACGTTATCCCTTACGGTATCGATGAAGCTGGTCAAATCAACTACGACGAGATGGAACAGCTAGCACTTGAACACAAACCTAAGATGATCATCGGTGGTTTCTCTGCTTACTCGCAAATCGTTGATTGGAAACGCATGCGTGAAATCGCTGACAAAGCAGGTGCTTACTTATTTGTTGATATGGCGCACGTAGCTGGTCTTATCGCTGCCGGTGAATACCCAACACCAGTACCGCATGCTCACGTGGTAACAACAACGACGCACAAAACACTAGCAGGTCCTCGCGGTGGTCTTATCTTGTCAAATGCTGGCGAAGATATGTACAAGAAATTGAACTCAGCAGTGTTCCCTGGTGGTCAAGGTGGTCCTCTAATGCACGTTATCGCTGGTAAAGCAGTAGCGTTCAAAGAAGCGATGGAGCCAGAGTTCAAAGCTTATCAAGCTCGCGTAGTGAAAAACGCAAAAGCAATGGTTGGTCAGTTCCAAGAGCGTGGCTACAAAATCGTATCTAACGGTACAGAAAACCACTTGTTCCTTGTTGACCTAATCGACAAAGATATCACTGGTAAAGACGCAGACGCGGCACTAGGTGCAGCAAACATCACTGTAAACAAGAACTCAGTACCAAATGACCCACGCAGCCCATTCGTAACGTCTGGTATCCGTGTAGGTACGCCAGCGATCACTCGCCGTGGCTTCACTGAAGAAGATGCAAAAGAGCTAGCAAACTGGATGTGTGACGTTCTAGATAACATCGGCAACGAAGAAGTTATCGAAGCGACTAAACAGAAAGTGCTAGAAATTTGTAAGCGTCTACCAGTTTACGCATAACTGTTCTTCATAGAATGAGTCGATTTCGGTGTCGAACATACTCATTTGCTCGCGCAAACTCCGTGTGTTCTTCTAGAACTCGACTCATCTATTTTGAACGTTGATATACTAAAGGTCCTCAATTGAGGGCCTTTTTGTTTGTCTGGCGTTTGGAATGAGATATAGCGAGAGTGTGTGATAAGGGGATGGCTACCAACACTGTCCCTTTTCAATATATCGAAACCACGTCATTCCGACGAGCCTAGGCGAGATCAGGAATCTTGTTAAGGCACACTCTTTTACTCAGAGTTTCCCTAAAAATCATCAGTACTCTGAAAACTGATTCTGAATCACGCTCGTTCCTCGCTGTTCAGAATGACAGTGGTAGAATGGCTTTTTATCATCATTTTCCAGATACAAAAAAGGTTGGCACTGAGCCAACCTTTCTTTTCAAAACAAGCGAGAGCTTATTTAATCTCGATACCTTGAGCTTGCATATCGGCATGGTAAGAAGAGCGCACAAATGGACCACACGCTGCATGCGTGAAGCCAAGTTCTAGTGCAACTTCTTTTAGCTCGTCAAACTCTGATGGTGGAACGTAACGTTCTACTGGCAAGTGGTGACGGCTTGGCGCTAGGTACTGGCCTAGAGTCAGCATCGTTACGCCGTGTGCGCGTAGATCTTTCAGTACTTCGATGATTTCTTCTTTGGTTTCACCAAGGCCCATCATCAAACCAGACTTGGTCGGTACATCGGGATGCTGCTCTTTGAACTTCTTAAGAAGCTCAAGTGACCATTTATAGTTCGCACCTGGGCGAGCTTTACGGTAAAGACGTGGCGCTGTTTCTAAGTTGTGGTTGAAGACATCTGGCGGATTGTCTTTCATTAGATCAAGCGCTACATCCATGCGACCACGGAAGTCAGGAACCAGTGTTTCAATCTTAATATGCGGGTTTAACGCACGGATCTCGCGGTTACAATCGGCAAAGTGTTGTGCACCGCCGTCACGCAGATCGTCACGGTCAACAGAAGTGATTACTACGTATTTCAGCTTCATATCGGCAATGGTTTTCGCCAGTTTTTGAGGCTCTTCTGCTTCCGGTGGTAATGGGCGGCCATGAGCAACGTCACAGAAAGGACAACGACGAGTACAAATAGCACCTAAGATCATGAAGGTTGCTGTACCGTGGTTAAAACATTCCGCTAGGTTCGGGCAAGATGCTTCTTCACATACGGAGTGAAGTTTATTCTTACGCATCGCCGCTTTGATGTCTTGAATTCGTTGGCTGTCGGCTGGTAGCTTGATCTTCATCCAATCAGGCTTACGTAGCACTTCTTTCTGCTCTGTAGGCATGTTCTTTACGGGAATCAATGCCATTTTATCGGCGTCACGATATTTAACGCCTTTTTCCATCTGGATTGGTTTGCTCATGCTTTATTACCTTGAGAAGGTGCTTCTGTGCTGAATTCTACTTGCTCATAATCGAGCAAAGTAACGAGTTCTTCTATTAATTGTTTTTCTACGGCTTCTACATTGTCTGGGCCGCCAAATTGGCTGACCTGAACCATTTCCATACCTTCATAACCACAAGGGTTAATACGCAGAAACGGTGTTAAATCCATATTTACGTTCAAGGCTAAACCATGAAACGAGCATCCTTTACGAATGCGTAAACCGAGAGAGCATATTTTCTTACCGGCAACGTAGACACCTGGTGCGTCAGGTCGCGCGGCTGAGCCAATATTGTATGCTTTTAGCGTGTTGATCACGAGGTTCTCGATTGTGGTAACGAGATCTCGTACACCTAATTTTTTGCGGCGTAGGTTGATCAAGAAGTAGGCGACCAACTGACCAGGGCCATGATACGTAACCTGACCTCCGCGATCACTTTGTACAACAGGAATATCGCCAGTGTTAATCAAGTGCTCAGCTTTACCTGCCTGTCCTTGCGTAAATACTGGGTTATGTTCTACCAACCAGACTTCATCACGGGTTTCTTCTGTGCGTTGGTCGGTGAACTCATGCATCGCCTTCCATACAGGCTCATAGTCTTGGCGGCCAAGTCGTTTTACAACAAGTTGGTGTTGCATGGGAATTCCTGTTGCTAATATATAAAGTTTTTGGATTATAAACCGGATAACCCTGATGCTCTACCGCTGCGTAACAGATTTTTAACTGAAAGCGATGTAAAGCCTCGTTATCTCTTTGATAAATAAAAAGAAAGCAGCCAAAGCTGCTTTCAAAAAAAATTTAATCTATCAAAAAATTATAGAACCATGCGTACGATGTCAATTTCACCTAACTCTTTGTACAGTGTCTCAACCTGCTCGATAGAGGTTGCAGTAATGTTGATTGACACAGAGTGGTAGTTGCCCTTAGCACTTGGTTTAACGGTCGGGCTGTAGTCACCTGGAGCATGGCGCTGAATAACTTCAAGAACAAGCTCTGGAAGTTCAGGCTTTGCATGACCCATTACCTTGTAAGTAAATGAACAAGGGAACTCAAGCAGGTCTTTTAATTTTGCATCAGAGTTGATGGTTAGCATATCGATAACTCCAGTAGATATTCGTTGCGGTGCGAAATAGTACAGTCAAATTAGGGGGAACTCAAGACGAGGAGCTCAAACTTAAAAAGCCGCCCATTCAGGCGGCTTTGCGAATAAGTTTGCTACTCTAACGTTCTTTTTAGAAGAAGCTCTTGAATAACAATACGATGTAATCCCACATGCGGCTAAATAGACTACCTTGCTCTACGGTTTCTAGTGCCATTAGTGGGTACTCGGCAATATCTTCACCATCGATCTGATAGTATAGCTTACCAACTACATCACCTTTATTAATTGGGGCTTCTAGCTCTTTTTCAAGGACGAAGCTTGCTTTTAGGTTTTTCGCTTCACCACGCGGTAGTGTTACGTAAGTATCTTGGTCAAGACCCAGTGCTACGGTGTCTTTGTTACCCATCCACACTTTTTCTTCTACGAACGTTTCACCTGCTTTGTGCGGTGCCACTGTTTCGAAGAAACGGAAGCCGTAGCTTAGCAGCTTTTTGCTTTCTGACTTACGAGCATTGGCATCTTTAGTACCCATAACGACCGCAACCAAGCGCATTTGACCTTCAGTTGCTGAACTTACTAGGCTGTAACCCGCATTACTTGTGTGACCCGTTTTGATGCCGTCAACGTTCATGCTCTTATCCCAAAGTAGACCGTTACGGTTGTATTGGGTGATGCCGTTGTAAGTAAATTTCTTCTCTGAGTACACTCGGTACTCATTTGGTACGTCACGGATAAGTGCTTTACCTAGCAGTGCCATGTCGTATGGTGTTGAGTACAATTCTGCGTTATCTAAGCCATGAACATTGGCAAAGTGCGAGTTAGTCATACCCAATGTGTTGGCCCAAGCGTTCATTAGGTCAACAAATGCATCTTCTGAACCTGCAATATGTTCTGCCATCGCAACACAGGCATCGTTACCTGACTGGACGATGATACCTCGGTTCAGGTCACGTACTTTAACTGTTGTGCCTACTTCAATGAACATCTTTGATGAATCAGGGAAGTTTTTCGCCCACGCATTTTTACTGATGGTGACATCATCATCTTCTGAGATATTACCACGCGCTAGCTCTTGGCCGATTACATAGCTGGTCATCATCTTAGTCAGACTAGCTGGAGACAATTTTGTGTTCATCTCTTTCTCTGCCAGTACTTTACCTGAATGGTAATCCATCAGCACGTAGCCCTTCGCCGCGATTTGAGGGGCATCTGGAACAACGATAGGTGATGCAAGAGCAGATTGAGCGAAAGTTGCAGAAAGGGCAACCGAAGAAACGAGAATAGATTTCACAAACTTATTTTTATTCATGGTAATTCAAATTTTTGGGTTAACTGCAGACATCTTATCAGAATCCCTAGTTATGTAAGAGGGGGATCAAAGAGAAATTCATGACACGAGGTCATTTGGCAGTGTTGTGTTTTTTAATAAATGCAGACGAATAGCCGAGCAACTTTACTTTATCTAATGTGGCTTGCGTCAGGGAATAGTCAGTAAATGGCCCTAACAACAAGCGATAAGACTCTTTCGCACTCTCTAGGAAAGTTTCTGTATCCAATTTTTGACCAAGCTCGGTACCTAAAGTTCGCGCGCGTTCTTCATTTTTTGATGATGCCACTTGAATAACGTACCTAGGGTGCGCTTCTAATGACTTTTTATCCGTGGGCTGATTGATACTGATCACTTCAATTTCCACGTTCGCGGTGCCTGTTTTTATGACATCTAACTTGTGCGCGGCGGCATAGCTTAAATCAATGATACGGCCATCGTGAAAAGGACCTCGGTCATTAACTCGTACTATGGTGGTTTTGCCGTTGTCAGTATTGGTAACTTTTACGTAACTTGGTAACGGTAGCGTTTTATGCGCTGCCGTCATTGAGTACATGTCATAGATTTCGCCATTAGAAGTCAAATGACCTTGGAATTTTTTCCCATACCAAGATGCTCGGCCTTTTTCTTTAAAGCCTTTCGCATTGCGAACTATTTTGTAGTCTTTGCCACGTAAGTGGTAATCTTTGTTCCCACCTAGGCTGTACGGTTCATATTTAGGATGCGCATCCTCGATGTGTTCGACTGAAAGCGGTGTATCCGGTGCAACATCGGATTCGAGTTCGTAACGGCCTTCTTGTTCTTTTTGGCTAGTTGATGAACAGCCTGCCAAAATAAGAGCAGAGAAAACCAAGGAATATAAAGCGCGTTTTTGCATGTCTAGGTCGCCTTAGAGAATGCTTTTCGGTGCGTATGAATCGACATCAGAATACCAAAACCAGCCATCAAGGTTACCATTGATGTGCCGCCATAACTGATGAGTGGCAACGGTACACCTACTACAGGTAGGATGCCACTTACCATGCCAATATTTACAAAAATATACACGAAGAAGCTGAGTACAATACTGCCTGCCATCATTCGTCCAAATGCGGTTTGCGCTTGGCTGGCGAGATATAAACCTCGTCCAATAATAAATAGATAGATGGCTAAAAGGCAAAGGAAGCCAATCATACCCCATTCTTCAGCAATTACTGCAAAGATAAAGTCAGTGTGTCGTTCAGGAAGAAATTCTAGTTGTGACTGCGTACCTTGCAACCAACCTTTGCCGGAAATACCGCCGGAGCCAATCGCAATTTTACTCTGAATAATGTGGTAGCCCGCTCCTAGCGGATCAGACTCCGGGTTAAATAGAGTACGAACTCGCACTTTTTGATACTCTCGCATCAAGAAAAACCACAGAATTGGAATGAAACCACCTAATGCAATCGCAGCACCAGCAATTATTTTCCAGCTAATGCCTGCGAGGAAGATAACAAAAATACCGGAAGCCGCGATCAGGATTGAGGTACCTAAGTCAGGCTGTTTTGCAATGAGAATGGTTGGTAAGCAGACCATAATCAGTGCAACAATGAGTGTTCTTAGCGTTGGTGGGAGGGGCTGTCTACCAACATAGCGAGCTACCATTAATGGCACCGCGAGCTTCAATAGCTCTGACGGTTGAAAGCGCACAAAACCGAGGTTAAGCCAACGCTGCGCGCCTTTCGATGCTTCACCGAAAAACAGCACGCCGAAAAGCAGTATAACGCCACCAACGAACATCAAAGGTGCCAAGCTTTCGTAAGTTCGTGGAGAAAGCTGTGCAAGGACGAGCATCACAACGAGTGAAAGCACCATTCGCATGGCTTGGCGATCCATCATCAGTAAACTTTGGCCACTGGCGCTGTACATGATCACCAGGCCAAACCCCATCAGGGCCAGTATGCCAAGTAGGAGTGGTAAGTCGATATGGAAGCGTTCAAACAGGGCGCGATTTTTACCTGTAGAGGGATCCATCTTCATTACTGTTTTACCTCTTTCTTCGCATTGTTTTCAGGCTCAATTTCTTCTGGACCAAGAACGACTCGGTCAAAAATTTTCCTTACTACTGGGGCACCGTTACTAGAACCACCACCGGCATTTTCTAGTACTACAGTGACGACCACTTTAGGATCATCAAATGGTGCAAAGCCAGTAAATAACGCATGGTCACGTAAGTGCTCGGCGATCTCATCGGCGTTGTACTCTTCGTTTTCACCCAGACCGAAGACCTGTGCAGTACCTGATTTACCCGCTGTTTCATAATTCATTTTGTAGAATGAGCGACGAGCTGTTCCGCGCGTGCCATGGTTTACCCGACGCATGCCTTCTTTCGCCATATCCCAGTACTTTTTAGGCACATTCTTGATTGGTGGGTAAGTCACGTATTCTGTCGTTTGCTGCTCTTCGAAGTCGTTACCATTTTCTATCGTCGCTTTGAGCAAGTGAGGTGCGATCACTTCTCCCTCGTTTACTAATACGGAGGTTGCTTTGGCGATTTGCATTGGTGTTGCTGTCCAATATCCTTGGCCGATACCCACAGGGATCGTATCACCTTTATACCATGGGGTTTTATGGCGAGACATTTTCCAGTCACGAGTCGGCATATTCGCCTTACTTTCTTCGTAGATATCAATGCCAGTGTAATCACCAAAACCGAACATCATCATCCAATTCGAAATACGGTCAATACCCATGTCATAAGCGATTTGATAGTAGAAGGTATCAACAGACTCTTCGATCGACTTAATGATATCGACGCGCCCGTGCCCCCAACGCAACCAGTCACGAAACGGGCGTGTGTTGGAGTTTGGTATGCGCCAATAACCAGGGTCATTTCGTGTGGTGTTAGGTGTGACGACACCTTCTTGCAGCGCGGCTACCGCCATAAATGGTTTGATGGTAGACGCAGGAGGGTAAATGCCAAGTGTAGTGCGGTTGACCAAAGGACGGTTTTTATCGTTCAAAAGGGCGCGATAGTCTTTACCTGAGATTCCGTGCACGAACGAGTTAGGATCGTAGCTAGGGCTCGAAACCATAGCCAGTACGCCGTTGTCTCTAGGATCGATTACTACAGCACTGCCTCGGCGGCCGTCCAATAATTGGTGTACGTACAACTGCAAGTTGATATCAAGGTTTAAAACGATGTCTTTTCCGGGTACAGGTGGAACGTACTTTAAGGTACGAATTACTCGGCCGCGGCTGTTTACCTCGACTTCTTGATATCCGGCTGTACCGTGTAAGAGGTCTTCGTAGTATTTTTCAATACCCAGCTTACCAATGTCGCGAGTGGCTTGATAGTTTGCGTCTTTTTCTTCTCGGATCAGGCGCTGCATGTCGCGATCATTGATTCGAGAAACATACCCAATCACGTGGGTTAAGACTTCGCTGAAAGGGTAGTAGCGCTTTAAGGTCGCACTTATTTCCACACCTGGAAAGCGGTACTGATTGACGGAGAATACCGCTACTTGTTTTTCGTTCAGTTGGGTAAGCAGTGGGACCGATTTAAATCGACGAGTCCGTTTACGCTCGTGGTGGAAACGTTCAATCTGGTCTGGTGTAATTTCCAGAATAGTCTGTAATTCTTGGATGGTTGCATCAATGTCTTTAATTTTTTCTGGGGTCAGTTCTAAGTTAAAGACGGGACGGTTCTCTGCCAGTAAAACGCCATTTCGGTCATAAATTAGACCTCGGTTAGGCGCGATAGGCACTACTTTGATGCGGTTATCGTTCGAGCGGGTTTGATAGTCTTGAAACTGGTTCACCTGAATGTTGTACATGTTGGCAACCAGAGCTCCCATCAAGACAACAATGCCGATAAAAGCAACAATAGCGCGGCTGGCAAACAGACGCGCTTCGGCTTGATAATCTCGGATTTGACTGCGTCGTTTACGAATCATTAACGCTTGGCTCTAAAGTTAAACAACGATTATTCGCGATGATAAGGGTGGTTAGCGGTGATGCTCCACGCTCGGTACAAGCTTTCTGCCATTACGATACGCACTAGAGGGTGGGGTAGCGTTAAGGCAGACAATGACCAGCTTTGGTCTGCTGCAGCTTTGCATGCAGGAGCGAGTCCTTCAGGACCGCCGATTAATATTGATACATCACGGCCATCTAATTTCCAAGCTTCTAACTGCTCAGCGAGTTGAGGAGTGTCCCATTTTTTACCTGGGATATCTAACGTGACGATACGGTTGCCTTTTGGTACCGCCGCGAGCATCGCTTCTCCTTCTTTTTGCAGGATGCGAGCGATATCGGCATTCTTACCACGCTTACCAGCAGAGATTTCAATCAACTCCAACGGCATATCATGCGGGAAACGGCGACGATATTCTTGAAAGCCTTCCTCAACCCATTTTGGCATTTTTGTGCCAACAGCAATTAGTTGAATTTTCAAAAGATTAACCCCAGAGTTTTTCTAGCTGGTAGAGTTCGCGGTGCTCTTCTTGCATCACGTGAAGCATGGCGTCGCCCATATCTAGGACTACCCATTCACCTTCGTTTTCACCTTCCATTCCTAGTGGCTCAAGACCGGCTTTTTTCACTTCTGTTGCAACATGGTCAGCGATGGATGAAACGTGGCGTTTGGATGTACCAGTACAGATGATCATGTAATCTGTCACGCTTGATTTATCTTCCACATTTAGGACGATAATGTCTTCCGCTTTCATGTCGTCGGCTTTATCAGCTAAAAAGTCTTTCAGTTCTTCGCGAAGCACTCGGTTTTCCTCGGTTTGTCTCTTATCTCTAAAGTGTTTTACATTCTTGCTTGCAAAACAGGTCGCGCACTATATCACGCTTTGATTTTTAAATTGCCAGCTTAATATCAGGAGAGCAGGTTTCTAAGCTCAACTGATGAATAGTTGGCCATACAGACTCGTCATACTGAGTTTTGGCTTTTATCTCGGCTTGAGCCAACAAGGAGAGCAATGCACAAATACGACTCGCTGATAAGCGGGTCAGTGCTGCGTTATAGAGTGGACGCTTGTTTTGCCAAACTCGATATTTCTCAAATACCTGGTTCATTCCCATTTGAGTTAAGTCTTGATGCATATTTAAAAGTTGGCTCAACTCTTTTTGTACACTTCGAATCAAGATCACGGTCTCAACCCCTTCCGCCTCAAGTTGGCGAAGAATACGTTGTGCACGGTTTGCTTTACCTGCCAGTAAGGCGTCGATCCAGTTAAAGGTAGTGAAGTGATTATGGCGACTTAGGGCTTCCTCTAAACGTATGATGGTCAGCTCACCATCCGGATAGAGTAGGGCCAATTTCTCTAAGCTTTGTGTCAATGCAAATAGGTTACCTTCATGCCATTGAGCCAACATTTGCAGTGATTGCTGATCGGGTTTTATTCCCAACGTGCGGCAACGTGTCTGAATGAACATAGGTAGGCGTTGAAGGTCTGGCGACAAGCAGCTTACCCAATCGCCTTTTGAGCTTAATGCTTTGAACCATTTCGCATTTTCTTGGGCTTTGGTCAGTTTGCTACCAACAATGACGAGCATGATGTCATCATGAAGCATATCACACAGTGTTTGCAGCTCTTTGCTGACGGCGGTTGTTACGCCACTTTCAGGAATTTCAAGCTCAATCAATTGACGGTTTGAAAACAGGCTCATCGCTTGGAAACAGTCGTAAACTTGGTTCCAGTCGATGCTAGCATCCACCGCAAAACGGTGTTTTTCCTCAAAACCTTGCTGAAACGCTGCCTTTTGGATTGCTTGGCGGCTTTCTTGAATCAGTAACGGCTCATTACCAAAGATTAAGTAAACCTGTTTAACTTGTTTAGTTAAATGATCCGTTAGCTTATCGGCATAAATTCGCATAGTGACTAAGAGTTTTTGTTCGCTGGCTCAGAGATTTGTCCTGCTTCATATTCGGCACGAATACGGCCCAACTGGCGCATCATCTGTTTTGCAGCTTGCAAGCGCATCTCGTCTTCAATTACGTCACGCTCAACAGATTTTGCAAGTGCGGTCAACGGGTTGTCTAGGTAGTTGCGGTTTACTGTTGTCGTAAAGTTTTTAGAACCATAGCCAGGAATTGTCACACGGTATTTTACTACGTATGTCAGCTCTTTTTCTGCTGCACGGCTATTTTGATAAAGCGATAGTGTACGCTCATCGATTGTCGCTTCCGTCAAATGAAGGTTGGGTACCGTCGATGATGGTTGAACAAGTTCAACTTTGTTCAGTTCGAGTTGAGAGCGAACATAGCGAGTTAATTCACTGTATTCATCGTAGCTGGAGAAAGACATAGTGTGCAGCTCTTCCGGTACGGAATACTCGCCGCGAAGGTGAAAACCACAGGCAGAAAGAAGCCCCGCTAATACCAATACCACTGGTAGTTTAATCAAAGAGAAAAAGCGCATTGATTGTATTCATCCTAAATTGAAGGGGTTATTTACCTTAAACCACTCATGTGAATGGTTTGAGGTAAATAAACAGGGTAGAAAACTACCCTGTTTAATGACTCTTGGTTAACAAATAAGTTCGCTAAACAGAGACAAATTGACAGCTGCGATTAGTTTGCAACGATGTTCAGCAGTTTACCTGGAACGTAAATAACTTTACGAATAGTCAGGCCATCAGTGAACTTAACCACGTTTTCGTCGTTTAGACCAAGCTGTTCGATATCGTCTTTAGAGATATCAGCTGGGACTGTTAGCTTCGCACGTAGCTTACCGTTAACTTGAACAACGATAGTTTTTTCGTCTTCAACTAGCGCTTTTTCGTCAAACGTCGGCCATGCCGCGTTATCAATGTCTGTTTCACCTAGTGCTGCCCATAGCTCGTATGAGATATGCGGAGTGATAGGGTAAAGCATGACAACAATAGCTCTCAGTGCTTCGTCAAGGATTGCACGATCTTGCGCAGATTCTTGAGGCGCTTTCGCTAGTTTGTTCATCAGCTCCATGATCGCTGCGATCGCGGTGTTGAATGTTTGACGACGAGCGATATCGTCCGTCACTTTCGCGATAGTCTTGTGAACGTCGCGGCGAAGTGCTTTTTGATCACCAGAAAGCGCTGAGGTATCTACTGCTTCTGCTGCACCTTTCGCTGTGTGCTCTTTCACTAGTTTCCAAACACGTTTTAGGAAGCGGTTCGCACCTTCTACGCCAGACTCTTGCCATTCAAGTGTCATGTCCGCTGGAGACGCGAACATCATGAATAGACGTACTGTGTCAGCGCCGTACTTGTCTACCATTTCTTGAGGGTCGATACCGTTGTTCTTAGACTTAGACATCTTGATCATGCCTGAGTGCGTTACATCACGACCTTCAGTGTCTTTAGCAGAAGTAATGCGGCCTTTACCATCACGTTCAACGGCTACGTCTGTTGGAGCTACCCACTCTTTGCCGCCTTTCTCGTTCTCGAAGTAGAACGCATCAGCCAGTACCATGCCTTGACACAGTAGTTGCTTGAACGGTTCGTCAGAAGTTACGTAACCCGCATCGCGCAGTAGTTTGTGGAAGAAGCGTGAGTACAGTAGGTGCATACAAGCGTGCTCGATACCACCGATGTATTGATCTACTGGTAGCCAGTAGTTTGCTTTTTCTGGGTCTAGGATGTCGTCCGCTTGTGGTGAACAGTAACGCGCGTAGTACCAAGAAGATTCCATGAACGTATCGAACGTATCTGTCTCACGTAGAGCAGGTTCGCCGTTAAAGGTTGTCTTCGCCCACTCTTTGTCTGCTTTGATTGGGCTAGTGACGCCGTCCATTACCACGTCTTCTGGAAGAATCACTGGTAGTTGGTCAGCAGGTACTGGGTGAACTTCACCGTCTTCAGTCGTTACCATTGGGATTGGTGCGCCCCAGTAACGTTGACGAGATACACCCCAGTCGCGTAGACGGAAGTTTACAGTCTTAGTGCCTTTGCCCTCTGCTTCTAGCTTCGCTGCAATTGCATCGAACGCCGCTTGGAATTCTAGGCCATCGAATTCACCTGAATCGAACAGTACACCTTTCTCTGTATATGCCGCTTCAGAGATGTCTAGCTCGCTGCCATCAGCAGGCTTGATAACTGGCACGATGTCTAGACCGTACTTCGTTGCGAACTCGTAGTCACGTTGGTCGTGTGCAGGTACAGCCATTACCGCGCCTGTACCGTAGTCCATCAGTACGAAGTTTGCTACGTATACTGGTACTTCGCGGCCGTTCAATGGATGAATAGCAGTAAGGCCAGTTGCCATACCTTTCTTCTCCATTGTCGCTAGCTCAGCTTCTGCAACCTTGTTGTTCTTACATTCGTCGATAAACGCTGCAAGCTCTGGATTGTTCTCTGCTGCAAGAGCTGCAAGAGGGTGGCCGGCTGCGATACCCACGTAAGTCACACCCATTAGCGTATCTGGACGTGTTGTGTAAACTTCTAGGTCTTGTTGACCCTTAACTTCAAACTTCAGTTCAACACCTTCAGAACGACCAATCCAGTTGCGCTGCATGGTTTTTACCATTTCAGGCCAACCTTCAAGCTTATCTAGGTCGTCTAGTAGCTCTTGAGCGTACTCAGTGATTTTGATGAACCATTGAGGGATTTCTTTTTGCTCTACAGGCGTATCACAACGCCAGCAACAACCGTCTTCAACCTGCTCGTTTGCAAGAACAGTTTGGTCGTTAGGACACCAGTTAACAGAAGAAGTCTTTTTGTAAACTAAACCTTTCTCGTAAAGTTTAGTGAAGAACTCTTGTTCCCAGCGGTAGTACTCCGGTGTACATGTTGCGAATTCACGGTTCCAATCGTAACCAAAGCCTAGAAGCTTAAGTTGGTTCTTCATGTATTCGATGTTTTCGTAAGTCCAAGGTGCTGGCGCAGTTTTGTTTTTTACTGCTGCGTTTTCTGCAGGTAGACCGAATGCGTCCCAACCGATTGGTTGCATCACGTTTTTGCCTTGTAGGCGTTGGAAACGAGATACTACATCACCGATAGTGTAGTTGCGCACGTGACCCATGTGCAGTCGACCACTTGGGTATGGGAACATGGACAGACAGTAGAATTTTTCTTTATTTGGGTCTTCACTTACAACAAAGGTTTTGTTGTCATCCCAGTGCTTTTGAACTTTTTGTTCAATATCTTGTGGGTTGTATTGTTCTTGCATCGATGGTATCCGTTATCTTGGAATTTGTGAGTTCGGTTAGAACAGACTTAAATAGATCGTCATAGAATACCTAAAGCTAGGGATCACAACAATAGCCAATCTGTACCCATGCGCCCTTAAGTGACGCAGGTAGGAGAAAGATGGAGGTCAGTTATGCCTAAACGTAAAACAGGTTATGAGGAAATGCTCGAGGATGTGATTGAAACCTTGAAGCACAGTCCGGAAGAAGTTAACAAAGCGATTGAGACGTCGGGCAAAGTGGTGGATGCTGCTAATGACTTGACCAAAGATGAATTGGCTTTAATCAAAGCGTACCTTAAAGCAGACTTAAAAGAGTTTTCAGAGAGTTACGAGGATAGCAAAAGCGGCCCGTTTTACTTAACGATTGCGGACTCGATATGGCAAGGGCTGTTAGAGATTACTGACCGAACTAAAGTTGAGTGGGTTGAGTTGTTCGATGACTTAGAGCATCAAGGGCTATATGAAGCAGGAGAGGTGATAGGCTTAGGCACTTTAGTCTGTGATGAGTGTGGTCACAAGACAACGTATAACCACCCAACTGTAATCATTCCGTGTATTAAATGTGGTCACAAAGGCTTTACTCGTCAGTCATTAAAGCCATAAATGGCGCGTAACGACAGTATAATGCTATGAATAAAAAAGAGGCTTAGTCGCCTCTTTTTTGTTTTCAGCC
>NZ_JAHGAP010000100.1:0-595 GCF_030248655.1 Vibrio sp. D431a
CTTGTTAAGGTGTGAGGCACGCAACACCTAAGCATCCGCATACCACCTTAACCACTAAAATAAACGCATAGTAAAAATGCCACGCGTGCCGAATCACTCTTGAACAATTTGTTATAGCTTTTCTAACTTGACAAATGAACTTGCAAGCAACTTAATCTCTCCGGTTTCATGAAGCCAAACATAAACCTCGGGCTTGAACTGTTCTGACTCTTTTAAGAAAACCATTTGATCACCAAGACCGTTACTAGCAATAGCCAATGCATGATGAGGAAAGTTGCCAAAACCAAAACACGCCTTGGTTTCTGCAATAATGTGGTTACAAGTACGAGCTAGCCTTTTTCGATCGGAGTTGTCCTTGATTGGGTAAAGCTCCCAGTCATCCTCTTCGGTCGTTGCCTCACCACCATTGTCAGTCTTCATCGATTCACGATAATCATGAGGGAGCCTTGCACCAAGCTCCACCTCTGTATTAACTAATTGTTCTTCTGTTAAGTTGAATGCCATTTTTACTCCAAAGCTATAACGCCGCGTTAAGGGGTGAACAACGCAATGCCACCTAACTTAAACTATTGTGCCATAAACACAAAAACTGAAC
>NZ_JAHGAP010000101.1:0-883 GCF_030248655.1 Vibrio sp. D431a
TCATTCCCTAACAGGTGGTTTGCCATCTGCTTGTTTGCAAGCTCTTTACCTAAAGCCCCGCACTTTTCACACTTCAATGATGAGTGTTCATTGCTATGCCCGCACCCAAAGCACCCCCATTTACTATCCATATTTCCTCTTATAGGCATAACGCCTTGTTAAGGTGTGAGGCACGCAATACCGAAGCTTCTGCATACCACCTAACCACTAAAACCAACGCATAGTCAAAATGCCACGCGTGCCGAATCACTCTTGAACAATTTGTTAGCATATTTTTCAATGCTCATAGTTCTTTAAGTGATTCTCTTAGTTTATCCATAGTTTGAATTCCAAGTTCACTACTAACCCAACCGTACTGGTCGCCATGGAACCTAGGGAAAATATGCAAATGGTAGTGATCGAGCTCGTTGAAATGAGGTGCCTCTCCATTGTTTTGCATAAAGCCGATACCATCGGGATTGAACTTAGCTTCTATACGTTTATATAAATCTCTTGCAACGTCGGTGATCTCTAAAAACACAGACTCAGGCAGGTCGATGAAAGTACGATATTGAGTCTTAGGACAGATTAAAATATGTCCAAAGTTGATTGGGTCATGATCTGCAAAAGCTATAACTTGGTCAGATTCATACACGATGACCGAGTCAATTTCACGATTAACAATTTGTTCGACTATCGTAGTCATCTGAACTCCTATCAAAGTATGCTAACGCCCTGTTAAGGTGTGAGCAACGCAATACCGAAGCTGCCGCATACCACCTTAAACACTAAACCCAACGCATAGTAAAAATGCCACGCGTTGCGAATCACTCTTAAACAGTTTGTTAGTTGAATTGTTTCACAGCCCTACACTTGGGAAAGGTTGAACAACCCCAAAACTGTT
>NZ_JAHGAP010000102.1:0-1116 GCF_030248655.1 Vibrio sp. D431a
AATCGGTGCCGATAGTTACTTCCATTGCTATTTTCCTCCAAGCACATAACGCCCTGTTAAGGGGTGAGCAACGCAATACCGATGCCGCCGCATACCACCTTAATCACTTAAACCAACGCATAGTGAAAATGCCACGCGTTGCGAATCCCTCTTGAACAGTTTGTTAGGTTTTGGGCTTATTCTCCCAATGAACCCCAATCTGTTAGATTTAATTGCTTGCGCCTAATGTAGTAGAACGTTGCCATAACTAAACCAAACAATGCGCCAGTAAGTAACGAGATATAAACTGCTTCTAAAACTGGTTTGCCTAGATCGTCCCACACAAGAAACCATTGGAAGATTCCCCAAACAGGAGCAAAGAAAGCCACACAAAGCATAACGTTTGCAAAAAAGCTCTGATAATAAGGCGGCGGAAAACACAGTCCAAGTTTACGTAACAACCTTACAAGTGGAGGATTGTAGTTCGACTTCCAAACACCTTTGTCACTTAATTCTTTGTGCGCAAGTTGTAGCTTCGTTTCATAATCCATGACCCAAAATCCTCGAATTCGATGTTTCCCGCGGAGAAACCTAACGCCGCGTTAAGTGGTGAGCAACGCTGACCACCGAACCTGAAGCATTGTGCCGTAAACACTAAAGTTGAATCAAACTGAAAATGCCAAGCGTTGGGAATCCGTCTTAAACGCTTTGTTATAAGCGTACTTGAAGCGCCCTACTTTCCCTTTGCTTGCGCATATGGATTTGGTTTTTGTGGTTCTAACGATGATTTCTTTGGTTTGTACTCAACGTCCCTAACAGGTTCTAACTCCGGTTCCCACGGATTGAAACCACCAGAAAAACTACTATTTGACCCACTGCGCTTAAGTTTTTGTGTACGGCCACGTTCATAATCGTCAAACTCTGAAGAATCCTCAGGATATGGATTTACATAATCGGAATAAAGACATGATTTAAAGCCCTCTTCATATGCTTTAGTTCCCATAAAGATCTCCTTATTTTTATTAGCTTATAACGCCCTGTTAAGGGGTGAGCAACGCAATACCGAAGCCGCCGCAAACCACCTTAAACACTAAAATCAACGCATAGTAAAAATGCCACGCGTTGCGAATCCCTCTT
>NZ_JAHGAP010000103.1:0-814 GCF_030248655.1 Vibrio sp. D431a
TTGAGCTGCACCTAAATCAGCACGTTGGCTTGTTAGGTGGTCTTGGTAACCTTGTAGTACGTCATGTACAGCAGTCTTCCACTGATCACCAGTAGCTTTTGTTGTAGCGTCGCCATCACCATCCACGTCTGTAAGTTTGATTACAACCGCACCATCTTCATCAACGATTGTTGCTGTACCAGCCGCTGAACCAACAGCATTGTCACCAGCTACTGCAATACTAACTTGGTTGTCCGTACCTTCACCGACAGCAATGCTTGCGTTAAGATTACCATCAAGAAGTTTTGTGCCGTTGTACTCAACAGACTCAGTGTTACGGAGCAGTTCTTTAGCTAGTTGGTCGAACTCTTTCTGAATCAACTCTACGTCTTTAGTTGAATTGGTTCCGTTCTCGGCTTGATAAGCTAACTCCTGCATACGAGCAGTAAGCTCTTGTTGTTGTTTTAGTGCCGCATCAGCTGTTTGGATAAGACTTACACCGTTAGCAGCATTCTCCATGTACTGTGCCGTTTGAGTAGATGCTTTTTCTAGACGAGTCGCAAGACCCATACCTGCAACGTCATCACCAGCTTTGTTAATTCTTAGTCCAGTGGTTAGGCGTTCTGATGCTGTGTTTACAGCCTTTTGGGAGTTAGCAATCTGCGTAGAAGCATTGCTAGCGTTAAGGTTAGTGTTAATTGAAAGCATTATTTCTTCTTTTATTTTGTAATAATTGAAGATATGTTCGACACAAATAATGCCACCTTAAATGGTTTTAATAAAAAAAAGCGACTCTATGAGTCGCTTTTCAAAAATGGGTGCCAATAGAAATTAG
>NZ_JAHGAP010000104.1:0-512 GCF_030248655.1 Vibrio sp. D431a
CTCTCATTACGTATAACGCCGCGTTAAGGGGTGAACAACGCAAGCCACCAAACCTAAATTATTGTGCCATAAACACAAAAGCTAAACTTAGAACCAAAATTGCCAAGCGTTGAGAATCCCTCTTGAACGCTTTGTTATGTTCGTAGCTATTTGAAGCCACTGATATTTACAAAACTATGTCTGGTCGATGCAACAGACTTGCTCACGCTAGGTACTGCCACACTTCAATTTGAATGTCTCTCAGTAAATTTTGAGTATGCTCCGACTGTAAATTAAGTTCGCACCAGCCATCAGTTCCCATATATTCAGCAGAAATATAGCTGATATTTTTAATACCACTTTCATTGTTGAGGATTCCAGATAGTCGGAAAATACCTAACTTTGTGTGGATTCTGCTAATTTTGAAGTTTTCCATAAACCTCCAAGAACATAACGCCCTGTTAAGGTGTGAGCAACGCAATGCCAAAGCCGCCGCATACCACCTTAAACACTAAGCGCAACGCATAGTAAAA
>NZ_JAHGAP010000105.1:0-1086 GCF_030248655.1 Vibrio sp. D431a
TACCCTAAACATAAAACGCAACGCATAACAAAAATGCCAAGCGTTGCGAATCACTCTTAAACAGATTGTTATGTGATTAACCAGCGTACTCCACTTGCCAAATATCTGTTTTAGCACCTGTACGCTCACAAACACCTGACGTTGTTTTTTCGCCAAACAGGTGGCTTGCGACACCTAGAGATGCATCAATATCTTGCTCTATAAGAGCTTCGATGTAAAAAGGCTTGAACTTCTTTGGTAGTTCTTTTTGGAATAGTTCTATTGTTTGTTGAACAAACTTGGTTGTTAACCCTTGATTTCTGAGGTGCTCTTTAGTGCCATAAAATAGACAGAAGCAAGGCTTACCATTAAGTGGTTCATTCATGTCAAAGCTGACTAGATGTTCCACCTTTTTGTTATTCAGCTTTGCGTATGTATATCTTAAACCGCCAGAAGGATGATCTTTGATCATGTAAATATTGTCGGTAAAAGGCACTCTTTGCATCACAAAGCCTTCGGCTAATTGTTCTTCTAAAATGCGAATACCAGTCATAGGGTTTTGATGTTCATGCATTCTTAAAACTCCTAGTTATGTAATGCTTTCAGTTACTTAACTTTAGCAGCAAGATGATCTAGCAAATCTTGAGTCTTCACTTTTTCACCCGGCTTAAAGTTCTTGATTTTCTTCAATGAAATTTCGTAATTGCTACCTTTGTGCTCTAAATTGCACTCTTTGTAATAACGAAGAATAAAGTCACGAATTTCATAGCCCTCACTACGGTTGATATATAATCGGTCTTGTTTTACTGGTGGCTCATCCCCCCCAGTACGAGTCCACGACAGGTTCGTGTTATCTTTGAGCCATTTTGTGACTTTCTGAGTATTCGACATTTGTTCACCTTATTTTTAATTAGTTGTACATATTCAAGACTGCTAACACTAGAGCCTCAAGATATACATCTAGGCGCACAACATCCAAATCAACCTCTCGACTTTAAGGGAAGCTCAAATATGTGAAATCCAACGCATATTTAGTGTTGTCACATAACGCCCTGTTAAGGTGTGAGCAACGTAATGCCGAAGCTCCCGCATACCACCTTAAACACT
>NZ_JAHGAP010000106.1:0-769 GCF_030248655.1 Vibrio sp. D431a
CATACCACCTTAAGCACTAAAACCAACGCATAGTGAAAATGCCACGCGTTGCGAATCCCTCTTGAACAGTTTGTTATGTTTGGGGCTCAAGAGTTCTGCTTAACTCTATTTCCCTACCTGCGACTAAGTTTCCAGTAGGTATAAAACCACAATTTAAGTAGAAATCTTTTGGACCACCTGTGCTATCTACAACACTTGTATAAAGAGCCGATGCTCCAAACTCGTTAAGCAACTCTGAACTTAACAACTCGATGGCTCTACGACCATAACCTTTTGATTGTTGTGTCTGATCTAGCATGAATCGCCAAAGGAAAAATTTATCTGCGTAAATGTCTGCGTTTACCAAGATGAAACCTACTGGCTTATCTTCGGCATAGATGCCACGAAACCAAGGAAAATCCATAAAGTTCGCTTCAGCCAATGAAATAGCATTGCTATCAATATGATTTAATTGATTTTTAGCGACTTTTAACTGGCAGATTTCATAGAAGTTATCATGGTCAATTCTTCTTAGCTCTATGCTCATAGTGACAATTTCCCTCCGAAAACATAACGCCCTGTTAAGGTGTGAGCAACGTAATACCGATGCTACCGCATACCACCTTAAACACTAAAACCAACGCATAGTAAAAAATGCCACGCGTTGCGAATCACTCTTAAACAGATTGTTATGTACCGCCTCAAAACAAGGCACTTTCAATTTGGAACCACTGCTCCATAAAAGGGATAAAGTCCCTTTGAGGTATGAACTTCTGTGCCGCTGTATTAT
>NZ_JAHGAP010000107.1:0-662 GCF_030248655.1 Vibrio sp. D431a
TTAACAGGGCGTTATACCTTCGGAGGAATTGTGACAGAGTCAGAAAGCCAATTTGAAGCAACACTCTATTCTAAGAATATTAAGTTTCGAAAAATCCCTGAGTCTGAAGGGAAAACACCTGATTATGAAGTTTATCTTGGTAATCACCTAAGCTATTGGGAGATTAAAGAACTCACTGAAAACCCATCTGAAAAACAAGTATTACGTGACATTGAAGATGAATGTTTGGGCATATATCAAGTGAACTCCGATCGTGTTGTAAACAGTATTAAAGATGCGGCTAAACAGCTAAAAAACTACGGGGAATCAAAATCTAGTAGGGTCATTGTTTTATGTGATTGCCGAGACTTCGCAACAATGGATTTCTTATTCATTCCGAGTATCCAGAAAGCGATGTTAGGTAAAGCTGAATATTATGCTCATCGAGATGGATCGTTCGAAGAAATAAAAAGGCATCCAGGTTTGCTGACAAATAGAATGAAGTACATCAGTGCGATAGCTGTACTTTCAGTGAAAACGGGTAAAATTCTATTTCTTCATAACCCAAACGCTACCGTTTCATTGTTCGAAACTGACCTAATAAAACATTTTGATAATCATCAAGTTTTTGAAAAAACCGGTGGGACTAATACTTGGCAACAGGTATAACAAAGCGTTTAAGA
>NZ_JAHGAP010000108.1:0-552 GCF_030248655.1 Vibrio sp. D431a
GCGTTAGTACGGGTTTGGCATCAAAGGTCATAAGTTTTGGTGTTTATCTGTTTTGGCGCTCGTCTTTACACCTTTCAGTTAGTGCCTTTCACGTTCTTTCCGGTGGCACTATATGCGGAGTATTTGCTTTGACTTCACCGTTTACGGCTTCTAACTCTGAGCCTATTTCTTTGGTGCTTCTTCATTTTCGTGGTGGTTTTTGAGAGAACCTTGATTACTGTTAGCGTGGCTGTTCAAGTACGAGGAAAGAATCCTTTTCTAATTTGAAGTTAATGAAAGTAGGGCAGTTCAGTACGTTTTTCTTCTAGCCAACTCTCGTTTCTTAACCGAGTTTAAGTTTTGTAGCTGCCCGTCTCACTTCAGTGTTCAAAGCCTTTCATATCATGCCACTTTTCAATATCTTGGAGCGCACAAATAGAAGTAGCGCATGTACTAACAAATTGCTTAAGAGTGATTCGTAACGCGTGGCATTTTTACTTTGCGGTGGCTTATGTGATTAAGGCGCTGTGCGGTAGCTTTTGTATTGCGTTACTCACACCTTAGCAAGGCGTT
>NZ_JAHGAP010000109.1:0-1099 GCF_030248655.1 Vibrio sp. D431a
AAACCCGTACTAACGCCGCATTAAGGTGTGAGCAACGCTACTACGAACCTAAACCATTGCGCCAAAAAACACGAAACCCAACCTTGAACTGAAAATGCCAAGCGTTGGGAATCACTCTTAAATGCTTTGTTATGTATAGCGGCTAGAGAGACCAATTGTAGCTTTTGAAAAACACATGATCTATAGGAAGAACCGGGCACAACAATGCCCCTTCAAGCGGCTTACTGACCGCGATTACTTTTGAAACCTCATCAATCATTACACCAACAGATTCAAGAGAACAGTTCTGTTCGACACTTACCCCCCATTTTTCAGCTTGATTAGAAGATATAGGTTGACCTAGAAGAATGGCTACTTTGTTACCTTTTACACTGAGTGTCTGTAAATCACCTTGAGCATTAACTGCCCAATTACATGGAGAAGTTAGTTTTGTTTCAAAAATGGTAGACTCTTCAAACAAAGTACAAGATGATCCATTGTTAACTGACAGATTAAATGCTAACGAAGAAAAACTAACAAACGATAAAAGTAGCGCAGTTATTTGTTTCACTGTTTTATCTCCCAAAACCAAACTTCATCACCAAGATTAATCCAATCAGGGGCGCCTCCCTTCATATGCTCGCCATCCCAAACGTCAATGTGATCGGTACTACCCCACCCATTCCTGATAAAGATAATCCCTCTCCGACCAATTAATGATTTTTCTCTTTGATCTTTAATAAGCTCTTTATTTCCAAATATATTAGGGTTAACAGAGATCCAATTTGCTAACTCTTGGGCTGCTAAAATGTGTCTCGGACTATGTTTAAAGCCAGGGTAGCAGCGCCTATTAGGATATTTTTGGTCAAAAGTTGAAGTGTCGATACCTGTTTCCTCCAGAGCAACCCCCATACGAATAGCACACTGATTAGGAAAATGAGCCCTATCACAAGGAGATTTTGGGTATGGATGGTTTTTCCATAACTTGGCAAATTGAATTACTGACACTGTACGTACCTCACTGAAACAAAAAAAGTACTCTAACACACTCAAAATAATCAAACCTGTTTCATATTGAATAGTGCGATCATTCTTTCGAAACTCGGATACATAACGCCCT